>NZ_JBLZFX010000018.1:0-80678 GCF_050753345.1 Alkalinema pantanalense CENA528
GTCGCATTCGGGGCTATTTATCCACCTTGCGCAAGCAGAATATCAATCTTTTAGACGCTCTCGTTGGATTGTTCTCGGGCAATCCTGTGTCGCTTAAACCACAGCCTGAGTAGTTACGATAAATGGCTATCTATTGAACAAGCTCTATGAAAACGCTGACGATCGATGTTTCTGCGGCTGGACTGACGGATGATCAGTTCTATAGTATCTGTCGGAAAAATGAAGTATTGCGCTTTGAAATGACAGCGCAGGGAGATTTGATTGTTATGTCTCCGGTGGGTGGTGTAAGCGGCGATCGGGAAATGTGGCTAGGTGCTCAGGTGTGGAACTGGAATCATGCCACCCAGTTAGGCAAAGTCTTCAGTTCTTCTACAATTTTTCGATTCCCCAATGGTGCAAAACGATCGCCGGATGTGGCTTGGATTAACCAGGATCGTTGGAACGAGCTACCTGCTGAGGAACAGGAAAAATTTCCACCCCTCGCCCCTGATTTTGTCATTGAACTGCGATCGCGCACGGATGATTTAGTCATCCTACAGTCCAAAATGCAGGAATATTTAGACAATGGCGTGCGGCTGGGTTGGTTGTTGAATCCCCAAGATCAACAGGTGGAAATTTACCAACCGGGTCAGGCTGTCGAAGTGCGATCGCTCCCCACCCAACTGTCTGGCGGTCAAGTTCTACCGGGGTTTGTTCTCGATGTCTCGCCGTTTTAACGTTCTTACAAATACCAATGGGACGAAATTTGTATAGTCAAGCTCTATCTTCCGTAGCCTAGAGTTTAGTAAGTGTAGTTTTTCTAAAATTTAGAGTTTTAGAATGCTATCCCGATTTCTTTTAATGACCAGCGCCCTTCTCGTAGCGCTGCCTGCGATGGCTTTTCCTGGGGTTTACAAAACCTCGACTGGGCAAACTCGCTTTATTTTTAATCCTCCGCAAATTGAATATATAACTCGTATCCAAGGCCGAATTTGGATGGGAAATGCTAAGGTGTCCGGGGTTCCTGTGCCTGAGACTGGCATTTACCAATGGCAAGGAACGTTTCAAGATTTTCGGACAGGCGGGGGTGCTGAACAAATTTGCACTGGTGAGATTCGTGTGACTCAAAATCTTCCCGCACAATCATTTTCTGCCACTTGGAAAGTTACCGGCGGCAAAGCTTGTCCAGCGATCGGCGCAACAACAACCTTATCGTTGGTAGATGCACTGCCCCGTCCCAATGCCCGTGGCGATTTTACGCCGGAGATTGTCAACCAGTGGAATGGTGGAACCCAATCGAGTACTTGGAAGGGGTGGCAAGTCGTTTCCGCCGATGGTGCTTTGAATTGCCGAACGAGTCCGAATGGGCCAATCAAACTGATTTATCAGAAGGGGCAAGGGATTCAAGCCCTCATCGATCGATCTGGCTTGGCAATGACGATGTCCAAGGGTGCACCTTGGTTGAAAACGACAGATAACTGCTTTGTCCGAGCCAATGCCCAATTCATTCAACCGACGAATTCTTTTTAATGACGAATTCTTTGCAACATTGAGGGGCGATCGTAGCTGGCAATAAAGACCTACGATCGCCCATGGCGTAGTCTAACGGCTAGTCTTAACCGCCGTGCTCCAAGAATTACTGAATTGCTGGAAAATAGCGGCATAGGTTGCAGATTGATGACTTGACTCATTCCATAACTTGCGGCATTGAATTCCGTCATTTGGCTCAGAGCGGCGGCGGCATAATCCTCCTCAATACCTTGATCAGGGCAGAGGTCGCAAAGGGTGAAACAGAAACATATGGGGATCTACGAAACGATAAGGGGCCGACCTTTTGCGGACTCAAATTGCAGACTCAAATTGCAGACTCAAATTGCAGACTCAAATTGCGGAATTAGCCTGTCCAATGCCCTAGGTTCGCGATCGCGGGATTGATGCAAGTCGAATGGGCAACCTTTGCAAGACGCTGTACCCACTGTGCGACCTGAGGCGGTTGGGTTGCGGTTCTGCAATCGATCGTGCCTAGGGGGATATTCCTGTAAATCTGAGTGAGCAGGATCTCGCAAACCATGCCAAGATCTAAAGATTCGCTAGATTTAGGATTTGTTAGACCCCAGTCAAGGCCATGCCGGATTCGCCCCTTTCCATCGCTCAGCACTATCACGAACGCACCAAGTACAGCCCAGAAAGCCTTCAACAAGGAAGTGCGATCGATTGGGACAAGCAACCTGTACCATTCAAGGACTATCCGATCGGCGTCGCCTTTGACCTCAAACCCTACCTACAGGAATCTACGATCGCAGACTATGTCCATGATCCCCATGAGTTATTTTGGTACCGTCTGTCTCGCTTTTTCGTGTGCAGCTATGGTTTGACTGGGATGATTCCCAATAATGGGGAACCGTATTATCTACGGGCGGCTCCCTCGGCGGGGGGGCTCTATCCCGCAGAAATGTATCTAATTTCGCGGGGCACACCTCAACTGCCAGCGGGTTTGTATAACTACCAAGCCAAAACCCATAGCCTGCTTCACTTCTGGGAAAGTGAACTGTGGACGGCTTTGCAATCGGCCTGTTTTTGGCATCCCGCCCTAGAAGGGACACAACTGGCCTTAGTCATTACGGATGTGTTTTATCGATCGGCTTGGCGTTATCAAGATCGGGCCTATCGGCGCATTTGTCTGGATACTGGGCATTTACTGGGCAACCTAGAATTGGCGGGTTCCGTTACTGATTTTCGGCCTCACTTGATTGGTGGCTTTGCCGATCGGGCTATGAATGATCTGCTGTACCTTGCCCCAGAACAGGAAGGTACCATGGCAGTGGTGGCTTTGGCCGATCGCCGATTGGTCAATCAAAATTTACCCCTGAGCAAAACCGCCCTCCCCAGTCCGACCCAAGCGGACTATCCCCGCAAAATCCCCGATGGTACGCTGCTGAGTTATTTGCACCAAGCCTCGGAGATTGAAATGTCCGAGGTTAAAGTAGACTGGACAGCTCCATCAGCCGAAGCAGATCGCGTTGATAAATATAACTTTCCCTTCTGCCTCAAGGTGCCCATGGCAACTACGCCAATTCTTTGGGGGCCAGAGTTGACGGGATTAGAAGATACGCTGTTGCACCGTCGATCAACCCGAGACTATAGCGGTGAACCGATTACGTTGACGGATCTTCAAGCGCTCCTTAGCTTTACCTACCAGCCTCAACAGTACATTGATCAGCAGTTGGATCGATCGCCGGATTTTTTTGATTTGAATTTGGTTGAGACATTTATAGCAGTCTCCGGTGTGGCCGGTTTAGAGGAAGGCTGTTATTACTACGCGCCCAAGGCTCAGGAACTGCGGCAAATCCGGTTTAAAAACTTTCGCCAGGAACTCCATTACCTCTGCTTAGGTCAAACCTTGGGACGGGATGCCGCAGCGGTGATTTTTCATACGGCGGATTTATCTGCTGCGATCGCGCAATACGGCGATCGGGCCTACCGTTATTTACATTTGGATGCAGGCCATTTAGGCCAACGCCTCAATCTTGCAGCAATTCGCCTTGGTTTGGGAGTCAGTGGCATTGGGGGCTTTTTTGACGATCAGGTCAATGAAGTGTTGGGTATTCCGGCGGATGAAGCGGTTCTGTACATCACCACCCTAGGACAACCCTGGCAAAAAACTCGGGAAAAACTTTGAAAAAGCACGGAGATATACATACTTTTTTGTAGAGGAATTACGGTTCTTCTGGGATTGATACGTTGTTTTGCGATCTTCGGCTCCCAGCGATTAGAGGCTCTTAGAATAGGGCTATCCAAAAACGCTACATCTTTGGGAGATATCGAGAATGCAAAATCCCAATCAAACTGTTCACCATGATGAGACAGTTAGTAACCTTCTCATTGTGTCTGTAATCCTGTTTACAGTGTTTACCTGTGTATTGTTAATTGGTTTGTTCTAATTGTTTTTTGTTTTGGTTGATTTGTTTTGATTGACTAATTGTCAGTGTTACAAGGCTTAAATAGTTTCTAGAGGATCGATCGTGGTATTTAAAGGGGGTGAATCATCCTTCGGTGGAGACGATCGTGCTAGAAAGGAGGGTCAGTCTTTTGCCCAAAGCTGATAGAGCGGTTCAAGGAATACTACGCTTCCCGGAAGGTATCCCATTGAGCTTTTCAGCATGCTTCCCTTGCATCAACGACGATTGAACTTTTTGGCAAAACTCCTCTGAGCCCCTGGCAACATTTGTCAGGGGCTTTTGCTAATCTTAAGCTGCTGATCTCAAGTTTTGGTTGACCTAGGGTTAATTGGGGCTAGGGTTAATTTAGGCTGAGGGGAATGACGTTAACAACGGCTTAATCACGGTTTAGCGTTGGGTTCGATCGCGCAGATAAAAGCCCAGGTGATTGGCAACGGGGCGTTCAGTCATGGGGATTTTATTATGAATCGGGGCGTTGAGCAGCCTAGGTTGTGGTGATGCTGCGGCCACCATCGTTGTAGACCCCCCACCATCTAAATTCACTGCGGTATCGGCTCCCAACTGCTGGGCGAGTTCTGCCGATTCTTGTAACGTAGAACCATGGCTGTAACCGGGTTGTTTGCCATCGGATAAAATCAGCCAGAGGGTGCCCCCCGATCGATCCAACGCTGCCAACAATCGAGGATAGCGCTGCTGATCCTGATAGGCAATGGGTAGCACTTGGCCCGATTGCAGCAGCAGGAAATTTCCGGCAACGGCATTCCACGTTCCGGCAGGACAGGCATGGGTACCCGGAATTTTGCCCCGATGCTGGCGATCGAAACAAATCACCTGACGATCGGGGACAGGTGGGGCGTATTCATGACCATTGGACATGGCTTGGCCGGACGTAATCACCCGATCTCCTGCTTGAGGGAAGTAGTCCCAGGGAGCTTCTTCGCGAAAGGGATAAAAAAAGCTGGCATTTACTGCCAATTGCAACTGGAATTCCTGCAAAAATGCTGAAGTGGTACGGGCTTGGGTTTTCTGGGGGCCGGTTCCGGGGAGGCTCGGTGTCACCAACACGCCGATCTGGCCTGATTGTAAATCGATCCGGGCAATGTGAAATACAACAGGTTGAGCAGTGTTTAAAAATAATCGCTGATAGGTGATACCGGGAGCGATCGAACCCGTGGTGGATGAACGATCGGGGCGCTGAAAATAGCCCCAGTTATGCCACCCAATGGGAATGAGTAATAGTCCAATGATCAAACTCCCCAAGCCCCATTGCCAACGGTAATTGGTTAAAACTTGCAATCAAAATGCCCCCTTCATAACTGTGCGATTGGATGACTTGCGATTGGATGACTTGCGATTGGATGGCTTGCAATTGGATGGCTTGCAATTGGATGACTGTGCTGTGGGGAATCACTACAATAAAAACTAGATGACTGTTCCAAACAACATTTGAGGAATCTACTGCATGAGTGACCGACTGCATGAGTAATTTACCGCGATTTTACATCAATGGGATGCCTTTATGATGCCTGAATCCCATTCCTCATCGTCTGATGCGCTTTTACGATGGCCGACTCTGCTATTGAGCAGTGGATTGACTATGACGATCGCGATCGCCTTTGGTGATGGCTTGTTTCGCATGATTTATGGGGCTTTGGGGCAATCCGTTGGCGATCCGGCTTGGAACTATATT
Source organism: Alkalinema pantanalense CENA528 (assembly GCF_050753345.1). Classification (NCBI taxonomy): domain Bacteria; kingdom Bacillati; phylum Cyanobacteriota; class Cyanophyceae; order Leptolyngbyales; family Leptolyngbyaceae; genus Alkalinema; species Alkalinema pantanalense. The sequence continues at coordinate 5,629 of NZ_JBLZFX010000018.1, forward strand.
CAAGTTTTGTATGGAGTCCTGGGGGTGGGAAGTTTGGCGGTGGGATTAGGACAGGGCTGGGCCTACAGGAAAAAATTACGAGTCCCGCGATCGAAGGCTGGGTGGATTACTCAAGACGTAGCCGTCTTGGCCGCAGGGGCGCTGTTTGGATTTGCCAATCTGGGACGCGCTCTAGCTTTGGTCTACTCCAGCCTAAACCAGCCGGAACTTGCGGTGCAATGGGAAAAAGATGCTAAAGTTGCGATCGTGGGGGCCTGTTTAGGGGCAGTCCTGGCTTTGGGGTTGCTCTGGGGGCGTCGTCGTTGGGATCGCCAACTCCGATTACAGGTGGTGTTTGGCGTAATGACCTATGGTGCTGCCTTTTTGTGCAGTGCGATCGCGGGTAATTTCCTCAGTCTCCAGCAGAGTTTGCTGGGCGGCAGCTTACTGATGTTGGCAATCCTGTACTTTTTTTGTACGATCGTTGCGCTTCGAACCTGCTTCCGACTGATTTACAGTCAACTCATTCAAAGGAACTTGCCAGATGCTCAACGGAAGCAATCTTCCTAGTGTTTGATCACTGTTCTTGCCTCTAGCCTTTTGATTGATTAAAAACTATGAATCTCATCCTTTTGCTGACTGTCCTTGCCATTTCTTTTCTGGTTTTTACCATTCTCATTAAAATTGTTCAAACCACGATTAAAACTGCAATTACGATCGCTCTCGTTGTTCTAGCCGTGCAATTTATCTTTGGCATTGGCCCCAATGGATTTCTCCAAGTTGCTTTCCAAGCCATTCAAAATATTTTTCAACAGAGTCCCAGCGGCCAGTAGTCGGTGTTGTAAATTTTTGATTGGATTCTTCGCTAATTCTCGATTAGACAGGTCGTTTGGTCAAAATGGACTTAACGGCAGGCGGTAATCTCCGCATAATTTTTCCATTTTCTCGATCGACCGCCACTAGTGTCACATTGGCAGTGACATGCAAAGTGGTGCGATCGAGGGATTGTAATTCGTAGACCCAGTTAATTCGCACGCCCTGCATATCCACTAGCCGCGTCCGAATTAAAATCTCTTCACCCATACGAACCCCACGATGGTAGCGCATGGACAGATCCACGACCAATAATTCACAGCCCATATTGACAATCTCTGAATATTCAATGCCTAGAGCGCGTAACGCTTCTACCCGTGCTTCCTCCATCCAAGTTAAATAGGTGCCGTGCCAGACGACGCCGCCATAGTCGGTGTGATGGGGATGCACTTTGACGGGGTACTCAAACCAGTCGTTGACCGAGAGATGGATGGCCTCTTGGCTCAGGTCGCTGGTGGGTAATGCAGGTTGAGACTTTGCCATGGGAAATGATTGAGATAGCAGATTAGTGTGAAATTATGTTCGTATGGAAAAGTATTTTATAGAAAGTTTTGTTACAGCTAGTTAGTACAAGCCGTTGATTGTGATCCGATTACAAGACAATCGCAGGCCGATTGCAAAAAGCGTTACATTATAGAACACTAAACATCAAGAATTATATCTTGCCTTTCTCAGCTAATCCGAGAAAATTCTGAGAATTCCTCCAGGCTAGTTGAGAATAATCAGGGAAACCTCTTAAGATTTGCACATAATCACGATCGAGAACCCTGAAAATTGTTAAGACCTGTTGCGAGTTCTATTGTGATAGTTGATAGTTCTTTATGTGCTGGGACATTCTTTCGGTCAAGTTGCGCGTTACACTCAAAAACTGTGGGCTGTGGAGATTCGATCGCGCAGCGAATTCATTACAATTCGTTTTGATGATTGATCAATCTCCAGAATGTACGGTCTATCCTAAGCATTAAGAGGGTCGCGGGGTTCAGGATTGAAGTTCCATCGTGTTTGATGATTAGTTGTCGAATGATTCTCTAGGGATTCCCTAGAAATGACCTGGCAATTAACTAATAATGCTGTGGATTCAATAAATGTAACGAGATGTAATACATCTTTGCCAGCATTCAAGCTTGATGTGAGCCAAGACTCACGGGTCTTTTGGATGTTTGCTGGTCAGGAAGTCCACTCTCTCACAACTGTTTCTTTCACAGTCTCTTTCACAACTGTTCTGAACTGCTTGCGCGTATCAGTGAGGTCATAAAAACCATGATTGAAAGAATTTTACTGGCTGACTCGGGAACTGGTCACTCCGAAGAAATGCTCAAAGCACTGCTGGCGATTCCATCCGTTCAGCGGGCCTTCGTGACGATTTTGCATGTGGTACCCCAGGAGCGATCGGCGGAGTCTATGGAAACGAAGCGCCAGGAAGGCGAGGCGCTGATGGCCAATGTGGTTGAACGATTGAAACTCGATCCCGCAAAAGTAACCACGATGCTGCGGATGGGGGATCCGAAAGGAATCGTGTGTGAAGTGGCTGAAGAAGTCAACACCGATCTGATCATCATGGGCTCTCGGGGATTGAAGCGGCTGACCTCAATTTTGAGTAACTCCGTGAGTCAGTATGTGTTTCAACTGTCATCTCGTCCCATGCTGCTGGTGCGGGATGACCTGTATGTCCGTCCCATCCAACGAATCATGGTGGCGATCGACAAATCCGATACGGCTAAGAGATGCCTGGATCTTGCGATCTTTCTACTGCGGGATATTCCCGGTGGACGTCTGCACTTAGTCCATGCCGATGCCAATGCGAAGGAAGATTTGAGCGGGGCGGCAGCGGAGAAAGACGCAATTCTGGCAGCGGCCTTGGCACAGGCAAAACGGTATGACATTGATACCCGTTGCTGGGTCGCTGCTGGGTCAGCCGGTCAAGCGATTTGCCGGACGGTGGAGGATGTCCGGGCGGATCTGCTGCTATTAGGATCGCCCGATCGTCGGCCTTCGATCGCCAAGAGCTTACCGGATCTCGATCGGCTGTTGGGTAGCTCGCTGTCGGACTATGTGCGGGTGCATGCCAACTGTCCGGTGCTGATGGCACGCACCGCAGGCTAGGCCCGCTCCTGATGGCGGTGGGTTATTGAATTGGTAAACCTCTCAACCTCAGTTGTTCAGGCAGATAGAACGATTTCGACGATCGAAATTTAGGGCTCTATCTGCCTTTTTTAATGGGATTTCGATGAATGGGTGGTGTGGCGCGATTGATTATTAGAACCGTGTTTCAAATTCCAGCACAGCCCGATTATCCCCCGAAAAATCGGTCGAACCCCGTAGCAGTAACTGTTCATTAATCCGATAGCGCAGACCAAACTGAGTGGGTTGATTGCCAGAGGTCAGAATGCGTAACACGGAGGCGGAAACAACGGGGGTACCATCGGCGGTGCGGAAAATATCGATCCCAGCCTCCGCCGCGAGTCCCAGCGTCGTAGATTTTTGCCGCTCATCCCCAGTAACTAGGGTGGGGAACAGGCGAAACTCACTGAAGCCGAGGGCATTGCCGATCGCCCCCTGAATATTTGTCAATAGGGCAGACCCCGCCAGGTTCGCGATGCCCAGGGGACTGTCGCCCCGACCCAGCGTATTAATAAATCCCCCGCCGAGGAGGGCGACAATTTCCGTAGGGGTACGGCTGGGGCTACTGGTCAGTTGCAGATTTTCCGATAGTTGGCTGGCGGGGCCTAGGACGCGGGCTTGAATCCGAATCGTTTGCAGACCGCCCAAGTTGGTCGCGATCGTGGGCGCATCATTAATTTCCGATGTGATGTTATTGGTGGGAATACGATTGCGCGTGACTTCCGGCACGGATGCAATCAACCGCACATCCAGCGTGGGATCCAGCCCTTTTTCAGGACTAAATTCCGCCCGATTTTTGTAACCGCGAGCGAGCACAAATTGGGTGGTAAATAAATTCACCTGCCCTGCTTGCAAATCGATGCGGCCATTGGGTTGCAGGTCATTCAACGGGCCGTTGAGCAGTAAATTTCCCGTGGCCACAAAGTTTAAAATGGGCGCTTTGACAATGCGAATATTATTGCCCAGAGCAAGTTTTAAATTACTAAATTCAAAGGATTGCTGAGGTTGTGCAGTGGGATCCGTTGCACCGTCAGTGGTGCCCGCCGTGGCCACCGCTTCATCGGAGAGCAAGACTTGTCCATCGGCTAGCCGGATTTCCCCACCGATTTTGGGGGCGAGGGCGCTGCCGCCTAGAACAACTCGCCCATTGACGCCCCCTTGGTACAGTCCTTTCAGGCTAATGGCGATGCGGCTGAGATCGATCGTCAGTGGCGGTTGGCCATTGGCGGCGCGGACTTCTTGGTTGAGATCTGGATCGGGCAGGGGGTTGAAAATGGGTAGTGTTCCCTTCGCCACCACTTGGCCTCGGCTGAATTGGCCCGTGAGATTCTCTACATCAATGTGATCTAGGTCAAATTTAATACGACCGTTAACCTCCGTCAGCGGTTCCGGCAATGCCTGAGCTTGAATTTTAGCTCCGTTTAAAACAATTTCGCCCACAGCCTTGGGTTGGAACAACGTACCGCTGACCGTTAGATTGACCTGGCCTTTGCCCCCAGCCCAACTGACGGGTTGTCCCAACAGATTCAGCAACGCTAAACCATCATCTTTCACCCGAACTTTCAGATCAATCTCCGAGGAACTTGGGGTAACTTGAGCGAAGGGTAAGTTTAATGGAATGGGAACATTCCCAGAAATCAGTAATGGTTCCTCTGAGTTGGTCAGAATGGTATTGCTAAAATTAAGACGACCGTCAATGTAACTGAAGTTACCTCGCGCTGCTTGAATCGGATTGCCATTGAGTAAGCCCTCTGCGAGATTGAGCGATCCAATCAAGTTGGGATTGTCCTTGGTGCCGGACAGCGAAACCACCGCATTCAATTTGCCATTAATGCCCAGGGGCTGTCCCCCGATCGCTAAGGGGGTAGGAATAAAGTTTTGAATTTCCTCAACGGGGAGGTTCTCAATTCTCAACTGACCCGTTTGTTCTTCGCCGCCGAATTGCACAGAAGAAAGGGTAATGCGCGTGTCGCCCGATCGAATTTGGAAGGGTCGCAACCCAATTACGCCGTTGTCAAATTCCCCTTGCAGAATCACTTCCTCGGCAACGAGCTTACGATTTTCGATCGTCTCCAATTGCCCTTTACGATTAACAGCTAAGTACGTGGGATAGGGATGCCACTCCACATTCTTTGCCTTCAGGTCAAATTCCGCCTTGACGCCTGATTTGAGGGAGGCTGACACTTTGATCGTGCCGCCGAATAACCCCCGCACATCAGCCAACTCCGGCAGCACCAAATTCTCCCGTTCAATGCCCAATTGGGTCAGCCATTGATTAATTTCTGCAAAGCGCTTGAGTTGGTTTTGAACCGAATCATCCGGTAAGCCCACGGAGGTCGGTTGCAGATCAGTGGCCTTGCTGTAGTTGGGGGGTTGCAGTCCCCGCCCTAAATCACTCAATTGGAAAATTTGCGCCGTGCCCAGCACATCCTGGAGCCGTCCGTCGGCAATTTCAATTTCGCCTTCAAATTTGGGATCCGATCGCCAATCCGCCGTGCCTTTGACTGCATATTGACTGGTGCCAATGCGTTGTTTGTTTCCATCCAACAACGGCAACGACAAGACACTTTTCTCTAAAACTAAACGGTTATTGGCAATGAAAAAGGGTGCGGATAATTTTTCGCCCACCAATGCACCGACCTTGGGATTGATCGCAATAATTTCTCCCCGTTGGCCGTCGATCGGGTTGCCCGTGCCCAGTTTCGCCGTAAATTGCTCCGCCCGGAAGGTGCCCGCTTGCAATTGGCTTGCCTGAATTGTGCCACCGTTAATGCGGCCTTGGGCCAAGTTGACCGCCCCAAAATTCGCCTGCACATCGGCGGCGGCAAAGAGGTTTCCTAGTTTTGGCTGGGCGATCGTCACGGTACCACTGCCTACGGTTTGCCGGGTTAAATCCACCCCTTGTAAGTTAGCGGTTAACTGCTGGCCTTGGAAGTTGCCCAAACGGGGTTGGGCGATCGCGATCGTTCCCGCATCCAACGTCTGCCGCTGTAAATTCAAAGCCACATTACCGGACAGCAATCCGCCCAGTTGCAGATTGCCCAATTGCGGTTTTAAGGCAGCCAGGGAAGATTCCAGCCCTAGGTTACGCAACTCGGCCAAGGGTACTTGCTGTATCGCCACTTGGAACAGTGAACCGGATTTACGCCCCTCAATTTCCATCGTCCCCCGCTTAACGGAAGCCGTCAGCGGTTGGAATTGCCCATCTAGCAGGAGTGCCACCCGATCGCCCGATCCTGCGAGGTTTAATTGCATTCCTCGACCCGTTTGCAGGTTGATTCCCCCCACCATTGGCGCAAAGGCAATGCCATTGACGACTAAACCGTTAACGCCGACGTTGCCGATCACCGTTGGAGCGGTGGGTGAACCCGTGAGGCGACCGTTAAAATCTGAAGAGCCTGTAATCTGCGCGATCGGTGGCAGGGCCAGGGGGAGATCGGTAATTTGTACGCCTTGGGCCTGGACGTTGAGATCCAAGCCCGTCAGTTCAGGTTTACCCGTCAAATTGGCAAAGACGGCCCCCGATGCCCGGAATCCCGGTGCCGTGGCTTGCCGCACGTTAACCTTTTGTCCATCCCAATCAATCTGCGCCACGATCGGCTGTTTAATGATTGAAATGCCCTCGGAAAAGCGAGTGTCACCCGTCAAACGCAGGGCTTCCGGTCGTAGGTTGGCCAATGCCCCCGTCAGTTGCAGCCGACCGCTGAAAATGCCCCGCAGGTCGGACGAAAAGCGATTTAAGGCGATGCCTTCGGTGAGAATATTCAGCGCTAATTTACCATCCGCGATCGTGCCGTCAATGTTGGCAATGCCGCCTTCCACCTGGGCGATCGTATTTTGTAATCGAGTGATCGCCCCTTGGATAATCACATCGCCACGGGCCGCGTAGGTCGCATTCGGGGCTTGCCATTGCATAACGGTGAGGGGATTCGTGAGTGCGCCAGTGACTGTGATGTTGGCATCGACGTTGTTAACTGCAATCGGTAAATCACTACCGCCACTGTAAATTCGCCCGATCGGATCGCCAGGAACGTTCTCGGCACGAAACGCGAGATTCAGCCGACCGGGGGCTTTCAAGTCGATCGTGCCGCCACCCGTGACTTGTCCGCCCGCTTGGGGCACAGCCAAGACATCGGTTAGCTGCAATTGCGCCGTTTTAGCGTCTAAACGGAAGTCAGCTTTAACCTGTTTTGTTGGCACCCGATCGGCCACGACTAATTTAGTATTGCGCGTAGTGCCCGTCAGAATCGGTGCCTCGATCGGCCCGGTTAATTTCACGTCCGCAGCCATTTCCCCGGTGACGGGTAGGGGAAATTTGATGGCAAAGGTTTTGAAGAAGGTGGGAATCGTGACTGCGGCGACCTTGGCGTTGAGGTTAAAGCCTTTTTCCAAATCCAACGTCCCTGCTGCGGTCACGGGAATCTGACCACCGAATAGGGCCTTGGTGGAGCCGAGTTTGATTTCCGTGCCTTGCAGTTGCAGTTCGCCCGTGGCTTTGCTGATCGGGTAGGGCAGATCGGGAACTTTCAAGGTCACATCTTTGAAGGTGGCGGTTCCGTTCAAGCTCGGTAACTTTTTCCCCGGTCGTAGCTCGATGCGAAGATTCCCATCGCCGCGCCCCACCGGAAGATCGATCGGTAACCGAATCAGGTTATCGACTTCGCTGAGCAGGTAGTTCTGGCCGCGCACCTGGAGGTTGGTTTCCACGCCCACCTCTTTGATGCTGCGGGATTGGCCTTCTAGTTGAAATTTACCTTCGCTGCGAGATTCACCCGCGACTTCGTAGGAAAATTGGCGGTTATTGTCAAAAATCTCAACTTTACCGTTCAGATCGTTGAGGTAGATCGATCGGCGCTTTTTCCCTTTTTCCGGGGAGGGAGAGAGTTCAACCTGGGCATTTTGCAGTTTAATTTTGGACAATTCCACCTTGACGGGCGGTTCTTCCTTCGATTCCTCAATCTCGGTTGTGACCCAGACCCCCGGCTTCGTTTCATCCAAAAATGCCGTTGGGCTAATCAGCGTTAAATTTAATTTCAGCTTGCGCGTCCAGAGGGTTTTCCAGAGGTCAAAACCCACTTCGATCGCTTCCACCGTGGCGGTGTCGGCATCGGTGGGGGTGGCAGGCAATGCACTGGGGCCAATCCTGAGTCCCGTCAATGAATACCGTTCCAGCTTTCCGACTTGAATGGGGCGCTTGAGTTGGCGACTCAGTTCCCGCTGAACTAGGGGCGTTAAATCTTGTTTGATGAAGCGATCGACGGCCCACAGCCCAACGCCAGCAACGGTGACTAGCCCTAGGGGAACGACAAACCGCCGCCAATGCCTGCGTCGAGGTTGGGGAACGTGGTCCTGGCCTGGATCGTCGTGGGTCATAGGAACGGTGGGGGCTGGCTATCGGCAAGCTTCATGTTGCCTATATATAGTTAACATACCTGACGCCATTTCGCTGGATGAGTTTCGCAGAAGACGGGAAGTCCACCTGGGGAGGGAGGGTTTTGGCCTGACCGATCGGGGCTAATTGGCGAGAAATCTGCTCTTACGGATCCGTCTCTTGCCGATCCATCCATCCTTCTGTCCCCGTCATGAAGTAACCTGATAAAGAAATCTACAGAAATTTTGAGTGTCGGTTAGCTATGCGTGTCTTCGTTTTACTTTTCAATGCCGGAACAGATAACGAAGGACTTCATTCGATCGATCTGGGTGGCCAGAACATTGTTTTGATGTTTGAGGAGGAAGATGATGCGACGCGCTATGCATTGATGCTGGAGGCGCAGGATTTTCCGGAGGCGTCGGTGGAGGCGTTTCCCCAGGAGGAAATTGAGGAGTTTTGTCGAGATGCGGGTTATGACTGCCGCTTGATTCCGCAAAATTTCCGGCCTGCTAATGAGTTTGAGCGCTTGCTGTTGGCTCCGCCGGAGCAGAATCGTGATGGTTTTGATTGGTCTGCGGAAGGGCCTGGGGCGGAGCCGACGGGGGCAACGTCGGATGATCCGGAGGAGATGAGCCGGGACGAGCTAGAGGCCATGCGGCGACGCCTAGAGGGCTTGCTGTAGGTCAGGGTTTCAGGAATTCAGGAATTGCGGTAGGCCGGGATGGTCGTTGGGAGAGGATGGGCTATGGAAACGCGCGGACATTTGCTGACGGAACAAATTAATCCGAAGAGTGCCAACTTGGATCAGTTGTCTGCGTTGGAAATTGTCGATGTCTTCAACCAAGAAGACGCCCAGACGATCGCGGCAATCGCCCAGGCGCGGGAGGCGCTGGCGGAGGCGATCGATCGCATTGCCAATGCGTTGCGCCAGGGGGGACGGTTGTTTTACATTGGCGCGGGAACCAGTGGTCGCTTAGGGGTGCTGGATGCGTCAGAATGTCCGCCCACCTTTTGCACGCCGCCGGAGATGGTGCAGGGTCTGATCGCAGGGGGCGCAGCGGCCTTGGTGAAAAGCTCGGAAGGGCTGGAGGATCGGGCCGATGATGGTGCGGCGGCGATCGCGGAACGGGAGTTGGGCGATCGGGATGTACTGGTGGGCATTGCCGCTGGGGGCACGACACCCTATGTCCATGGTGCGCTGGCGGAGGCAAGGCGGCGCGGGGCCACGACGATGTTTATGGCTTGTGTGCCCCAAGAGCAGGTGCAGGCGGCGGTGGATGTGGATATTCGCCTGCTGGTGGGGCCGGAGGTGCTGGCGGGGTCTACGCGGCTCAAGTCGGGGACGGTGACGAAGATGGCGTTGAATATCCTTTCGACGGGGGCGATGGTGCGGCTGGGCAAGGTCTATGGTAACCGCATGGTGGATGTGGCGGTGACGAATACGAAGTTGCACGATCGGGCGTTGCGGATTTTGACGGATTTGGCGGGGGTCGATCGGGCGACGGCAGATGAGTTACTGGTACGCAGTGGGCAGTCGGTAAAGTTGGCGCTGTTGATGCATTGGACGGGATTGGAAAGGGAAGCAGGAGAAGCATTGTTAGCGGAAACCCAGGGGGATCTTCGCAGTGCGATCGGGCAACACGAGCAAGCGAGTCCTTGAAACATCAAGCTTGCACGAGAAGGGCAAATCTAAGCAGTGTTTCGTTGTTAATTTTTTGTGTAACCTTTGTAGCAATCTTTGCGCTGTACTTAGGTATCTGCACTGCACGCCAAGAAGCTGTCCTTTGTTCGTTTCTAACATTAAAGTATTTCTTCAGTTACAACTATCCAGAATTTAGCTTCTTCATTATTTTCTTAGGGCATATTGCATAGGAAATGTCTTTATTAATGGGGACAGAGTACTACGCTTGGGTACGATCGCTCCAACACAATCTTTCAAAGCAATTTTCAACTATACATGGTGGACAAAAAGTACGTTTGTACTTATATTGAAGGGGGTGATTCCGCTACCTAATTTTTTTGTGATCGCTACTCAAAAAAACTAACTTCTTGCATCAGTTTTCAGATTTTTTTTGTCCTATTTATGGGAAGTGATCTTTCCCAGGAGATTTCCTATGCTGAATAGTAATCAGATGGGTTCCAACCAACAACAGTCAGGTACTAATTCTGAAATGCTTAAATTACTTAGAAAACCACTTTCGACTCATACCCCAACTTCTCGCCAAGAAGCAATTAAGCAAATTGAACTTGAAATTGCTCATGTTCAAACATTAGAAGGAAAAGAAGCCTTAGAACTAGTGGGAGTAAATCCTAGAGAGTTTCTAGCACTTCTTTACGAAACTCGTAACTATCTTCTGGGCTGAAAAATCCATATTTTAGCCTTGGCTCCAGTCTTAGCGAGAGGTTCAATAACTATGAACAAATGTGATGCAATTTTTCAGGAAATGCACCAAAAGATTCTGACTACTATGGAAAGTAGTATGACAGTTCCTCCTGAGTTACCAATTTATGCTCAATTCCAACCGTATATATCTCGAGGCACACAATTTTATCTGAGTGAGGAAGAACGTTCTTATTGTATTAACGAGCTAAAAACTATAGTGAGTAAGTATAGTAATGATTATGAATTTGCATCAGCATTACCTTTCTATAAAGCCGCTCTTTCTGTTTTAGAATAGAAATTATTAAGAAGAAGTTTTATTGAAATCTTGACGAATACGCTGAGCTATTTGTTGTCGTTGTTTTAATTGAAACTCCATATTTTGCTCTGAAAGAAGGTGTTCAATGATAAAAACAGAGCGGTCTCTTGATTGTAATGCACTTGCTCTTAATCTATCAATTCGATCACGTTCTTCTTGGTTTAAAGTTTCATCGTGTTTCTGATCATCCCTCTTAAGGCCTTGATCTATCTTTGCAATAATCTTTTCATACCTACTAATAGTTCTTGTAATACCTTCAGATATTACTCTAGATTTCGTTAATGCCTCTTGTTCTAAATATTTTACTTTCTCAGCATGCATCGATTCAAAGAAATTACCATTTTTGCTATCCTCTAAATCAGAAGCTTGATCATTGGAAAAGTCATCTAGAACAAGGTTTTCAGTTTTCTCATTTTTCTGTAAGGCGTTGCATGCAATTATTACACTGTTTGCTGCTACAAAAAGAATTAATAATTGAATAATCATTACTCCAAATAGCATAATCTCTTCCCCCTAAAATAGGCTATGCAAAATCTATTCAAGTTTAAGCGCTCTCAAGTTCTTTTAAGCGACTATTAATCACTTGAATTTCTTCATAATCCAATGTTGATGCTTTAGTAATGTAATTATTTACTCTGTCGACCAACAGTCTTCTTATTTTTTTATGTCTCTGTTGATCGTCACTAGACAGTTCTTGTTTCTCAATTTCACCTAAAAGTTGTTCAAGCATACTACATAAAGATTTTAATTCCTCTTTCAATTGGTTGTTAATATCTTTTTCACCCTCAACATCTTGAAGAAGATTACTTAAGATGCAAATTCCTCTACTCTTTTCTTGCAAAGCAATTGGATAGCTTAGGTGGCTTCCTTCTAAAGCCATTTCTGACGTAATAGTTGTCAATTCATACTCTAGCCACTGAATTATTCGATTCAGACTATTAACTTGGTGATGGATTGCTACAACGATTTTCTGTTGCTCCTGCTGTTCTCGTTTAAATCGATCTTGTTGTCGATACACTTTCCTTAATTCCAGATTCAGCAATTTTTCCATTGCATTTTTTACGAGTTCTCGATCTTGCTCTCTAGAAAATATATTTGCAAAAAAATTAATGCCAAATACAGCTAGAGCAATTGTTGCAACTGTTCCTAATAGTGCAAAAAATACTGTGATTAGTAAATCCTTATTGTAGTTCTTGGAAAATTCTAACAATTCTTTCTCTGTAGATTTTGAATCAGTTATATTTTGAGATCCTTGAGCTTTATCTAACTGTAGGGTCTGCAGTTGTTGGCTAAAAGCTAGAACATCCTGTTTTAGGTCTTTAGATTGCTCTAATATTTTAGATGCTTTGACTATTTGATCAAATAATTGGTAATTTTCTTGCTCAATCTTTTCAATTTTAGCATTTAACTGTTTAACTTGATTGTTAACAGAGTTAATCTGATCGAACAACACAATACTTCCCGAAATAACCATTGCCAAGCAAAGAGCGGTTAATTTCCACAGTGAGTTTTTCCCAGTCAAACGTTGGAACACGTTGTGATAATGTTGCGCTAAGCTCATCACTATGCACCTAAATATTTTCTATTCTTCTAGTAAATCATGAATCTCTAGTTCTTATCTTGGCAAAAATCTACGATATGTTTTAACAATTCGGGATGGGTCGATCGTGCTGCTTCAATCCGTGAAATCATGGAAGCGGCTGTATTTTTATTAACATTGATGATTCGAGCAAGCTGGCGCACCGTTACACCACGTTTGGCATGGAGAACTAGGGAAATCGCCTGAAACCAAAGGTTTAAGTCTAAATGGGTCTTGTGGAATAGTGTCCCTACAATCACACTGTATGAATTAAAACATTCATTGCAATGGTATCGTCTTTCCTTGTGAATAGGAGTTGAATGTGTCGAGCCACAGTATGGGCATCGAGGTGTTCCTTGCCACCTAACTTGCTCCAGGTAGGCAAGACATTCTTCATGATCCCATGACATACTGCAATACCCCAAAATTAAGCTTTACTTGGATTAAAAGCTCAACTTCAGGATTGCGACATTTATTAGAAGCAATAATCAATTTCTGCTAAACCAGCAATCACTCTCTCTGATCTGCAATTCGCTGAGTCTCCAAAACGTCTATTTCAGCTTGCAGCAATCTAGTGTTTTTGTTCTTCTTCTGTTACAACGCCCTAATGTCTATCTACCATTTGTGAACCAAATATCTCTAACTACGGTTTGCTGCAAACTGACGAATCAGCTTGTAGTTAGATTGTGATATCAAGTTTTTGAGCCATGACAGGGAACCCTAAAGATATTCAAAGGAATCCCGTGCTCAAATTTGTAATCATTTACAACCATCTAGTCCCTATGAAATTTCCCATTGTTGCAACGATCGTGGCGTTAGGCTTATTCACCGTTGGCTGTGGTGGAGAGCGTTCCGCATCCAATGCTAATAGTAATAATTCCCCTCAGCAACCAGCTGCGACGGAAAATGCACCCTCCAACAGTGCTGCTGCCAACAATGCCGCTGCGGTGGCCGCCCCCAACCCCGCCTCCCCGGCTGCCTCTGCACCGACTGCGACTAGCCCCGCCTCTCCCAGCAAAGTGGCTAACCAGTCTCCGCAAAGTGCCCCAGCCTCCTCCCCAGAAGGCACAAATGACAATACCTACTTTGTGAATACCAACGATGGCTCGGCGTTGAATGTTCGGGCTGATATTTCAACTAACGCGACGATCGTCGGTTCAATTCCCAATGGCACCCAGGTTTTAATGCACATCAGCGATCGTAGTGGTGAGTGGCTTGAGGTTTCGGCTCCTGGAAATATTCGAGGCTGGGTCTCCGCCCAATACCTGGTCGATCGCAATGGTAATACGGCATCTCCTTCTCTAACAGCAGCAGCGCAGCGGCTGGCCAACAGCACACGAGCCAATCAAGCCGCAGAGGCCCAATCCGCCAATTCGTCAGAACGTACCTACCGTGTGAAAACGGTGGATGGGACAGCCTTGAACCTGCGAGTGAAACCTCAGTTGGGGACTGAAGTTGTAGCTAAATTATCGAACGGCGCGATCGTGACCGAGGTCGGTACCGTTGGGCAATGGACAGAAGTGGTGACTTCGGATGGGTTGCGTGGTTATGTGGCCACTGACTATTTGGTCGAAAACTAGTGGGTCGAAGACTAGGTGCTCAAAGACTAGCTACTCGAAAACTAGCTACGCCTCTAGAGCCTGCTAGCATTGAAGGCGGTCTAATAAAAAAAACGACCGCCCTGCTGGAAATCAGCCTTGCGATCGTGTTCAACTTTGATCCTCTGAATATGCTTCTATAAGATACTCAATTTGTTGAGTGAGTGCTTCCCCCGATCGTCATCAAAATCTATGACTAAAGTCATGCTTCCGAAAATCAACCCAAGCGACACCTGACTTAAGCGACACCTCTAGGGGAACTGCGGTAGGATGGCAAAAGATTCCTACACAAAATTTTTCCTCCGTCTTGAGGTCTGTTGAGCAATGTCACCTTCCGCCTCCATGACCGAACGGGTGTCCACCTCACCCTCCATCCGCCGCATTCTTCGCTATGTCGAGTGGACGGTTTTGATCGTCATCTTGGTGATCCTGCTGGTCACGCCCTCGCTGACTTCCTGGAATTGGTTGCCGACTTGGATGATATTTCCCTTCCTAGGGCTGGTAACTGCTATGAGCTTTGGGATGCCCTTAGATCAGTCTGCATGGCAACGCCGTAGCTACGTTTTTATTGAGTTTTTATTAGTCTTTGCCTGTCAATTGGCGGGGTTTAATTTTGATATTTTATTGTATTTATTGATTGCTAAAAGTTGTTTTCTACTGAGTCGTCGTGACGTTGCAATTACCGTTCTAGGAATTGGTTGTTTTTGGCTGCCATTCCAAATAATGCTGTTCCCTAAAAATATTGAATTCATTCAACAACTGAATAAACCTCAAGATATTAATAAACTGGTCTTTAGTAGTGTTATTAATTATACCGGCTCCTATATCACGGCAAGTGTCTTTGTGTTGCTGTTTAGTTATGCGATCGTCGCTGAGTACAAAAGCCGCCAACGGGCAGAAACTCTAGCCCAGGAAGTGGAAATCCTGGCTGCGACCCTAGAACGCACTCGCATTGCCCAGGAAATCCATGACTCCCTTGGCCACACCCTAACGACCCTTGATATTCAACTGGAAGTTGCTCAAAAGATGCGCGATCGGGATCCGCAAGTCTCCCTGCAAGCGGTGGATACGGCCAAACAACTTGCCAGTCAATCCCTGCAAGATGTCCGCCATGCCCTGCAAACCCTGCGATCGTCCACCGTCAATCTCAACGAAGCCGTCATGGCCTTGGTGGAACAAACCCGTCAGCATAACTCCTTTACCATTCAGGCACAGCTTGATCTGCCGCCCTTACCCCTCCAAGCCAGTCATCAACTGTACTGTGTCATTAAAGAAAGTTTGATGAATGTCCATAAACACGCTGCGGCCAACCATGTTGTTCTCAACAGTCAAACCACCGCAGAGGAAATTTATTTATCCTTTTCCGATGATGGAGTGGGGTTTAATACAAGCTTGCCCTATTCAGGGTTTGGCCTGCGGGGAATGCAGGAACGCATTGAATCCTTGGGTGGCAAAATTCAGATTAAAAGTAGCCCTAATCAAGGAACTGAAATTACGATGATCCTTCCTCGTAGCAGTCTCTCCGCAGAATCTCCCTGTTGTTCTATGAACTGGTTGGCTGGTATTGCCCAAAGGGCTGATTGTGCTTCGGCTAAAAAAAATATCTCCAGTATTCTGATGATCATGGCAGGAATAACTAATTACTGGTTGTAAGCATTGGATTGATTTGTAAGCTGTTTCTGAATTAGTTTATTTAAGTATGATTCGTCTGTTATTAGTAGATGATCAAGATTTATTTCGTCAAGGGTTAGCTGCACTGTTGACGATCGAAGAGGATTTGCAAGTGGTTGGTCAAGCGGGAAATGGTCAAGAAGCGATTGACTTTTGCCGCGCGTCCCAGCCCGACGTGATTTTAATGGATGTGCGGATGCCCATTTGTGACGGGGTACAAGCCACTCAAGAGATCCACCAGCGCTATCCTTGGATTCGCATTTTGGTGCTGACAACGTTTGATGAAGATGAATATATTTGGCAATCCTTGCAAGCGGGTGCGATGGGCTATCTACTAAAAAGTACCCCATCGAACCAAGTCGCAAACGCAATTCGTTCTCTCCATCAAGGGCATAGTCAGCTTGGCCCCACGATCGCGCCTAAGGTCTTTGCCCAAATTAATCCCACTCCAGCCAGTAAAGAATCCCATCGTCACTTATTTAGTGAACGGGAGCTTGATGTGCTGATGTTGCTAGGCCAAGGCTATAACAATCGCGAAATTGCGCAAACGTTACACCTAACGGAAGGAACAGTCAAAAATCACATTACGCGGATTTTAAGCCAATTGGGAATGCGCGATCGAACCCAAGCAGCGCTTTGGGCTCAAAAGAACTTAATAGACTAATTTCATGGTGCAACTAGTCAGAGAAAATTAAATGATTGCCTGTCTAACAAATTCTAAAGACAATTTCTAAAGACAATTACCTAGGATGATGTGACTAGAACAGGATGACTTCACTTGAGTAGTACCATTATAGTTAGGACGAATCGCTGTAATAGTGATAGACCAATATGGAGCAAATGAATCACTATAGAGCAAATGAATCACTACGGTAGTGGCAAGCCTTTTTGTAGGATTGTAGTTGCACCTAATGGATCGGCGTTATTAAAGCGAGTATCCGCAACTACTTTAATTAAGTTGTCTCCCTTATTCTGATTGCTAACACTAGGATTTTCCGGGGATAGAGGCTGGATCGATCGGATAATAATGCCTGCTCGAATAAATGCAAATGCAACAATTTTAACGTCCTCAATGCTGACTTGAGAACCATACAGAATGGTATTAGGGGGTTGAGTTGATGGCAATATAGGCTGAATTTGCTGGTCAAAACCTAGCTTTGTAAATACTGTTTTGAAATGCTGAGCATCAATTCCGATCGGGGTATATTGCAATTGAATGGGTTGTCTGCGATCGAGGATGGGTTTTGCATTATTTTTGTTGGCAGGCTTCACTGCTTCCGCCGCAGTTGAACGAGGCAATGATGCAGTTTTTTCGACATCTTTCGAAATTTTCTGCGCTGTTCCAGCGACAGCATTATCTTGACTCTCATTGACTTGTTGTTGCAACTGCTTGAGGGTTTTCTGGTAGCAATCGTCGGCTAACTTTGCCTGCTGAAATTCCTGAGCCAGTACCTCTGGGGGGGCTTGCTGTAAGGTTTGGATTTTTTCATCGGAAAATCCTAGTTTCTTCAATTCCTGGCTTGCTGTTTGGGTGTCGCGGGCTAATTGTGCCCGTAATACGTCAATTTCCAGCTCTCTTCTAGCAATATCTTGGTTGAGTTGAGTAACTTCCTGCCGCGCCTGTTGCACCGTGAAAAATAATGTTAGCCCTGCCAGTACGATCGTTCCTAAGGAAACCACCGTACTGGTTTGGATAATTCGTTTGGCCCGCAGTCCAATCTCTGTAAGGCGTTGATTTGCAGATTCTACAATACGACTTTTAGTAATATATTGATGTTGAAGTTCCGTTGGTTTGGGATCTTTATTTTCTGATTCTGCATACCATTGTTCACTAGCTTCTAGATCCTTACCCCGCAGTAAAAAGCTGTCATCCCGATCGCGTTCCCATTCGATCGCCTTAACCAGCAATCGAGTATGTTGTTGAACATGATCCCAATCCGTTTCGATCGTTCGGGTGAGATCCTGAAATGCCTGCTGAAAATCATCGGACTCTCGGAAGAAGAGCCAATTGTGGCGGCTGACGGCAGGATGAACGAGTTGGGCATCGAATTGGTCATCTCGAACGACTGGAATCAAACGCTTATTGCACTGTATGGCATGATCAATTTCCTGTTTACACACCGTAGAGACAATGGAGTGAGGCGTTAGGATAAACAGAAAAATATTGGCAGATTCAATGCCACGCTCGATCGCTTGCCACCAATCTGCAGCGATCGGAATATCTTCCCAGTCAATCCAAATATCGCGCTGCTGCTGTGCCAAGGCTCCATGGAGTTGCTGGACAAAAGGCTTATCCTTCCGGGAATAAGAGATAAAAACGTCAGTCATGGTGGGGGCTCCAGAGCACAGAAATCATCCAGGGGGCAGAAACCGAAAAACCAACTCAAAACCACTGTAAAAACTAAAGTGGGCTACAGGAATCATAAAAGACATTTCTAACCCGGTGTGCCAGTTTGAAATATTGGCTCATTATGCCCTTGGGCTGTTGATGATTGTTGATAGTTGTTGATGATTGTTCATGAATGCTGCGTGAATGCTGCCGCTAGAACCGACTGACTTGTTTTGCGACGGGCCTGTCTAATGCTTGCCAATCACCCCTGCGATTCTTAATGGGATCGGGGCAGTGGCGCGATCGATTGATTTTCCTATCTTGCGTTGGGTATTGTGGGATGTATTGTGGAATGTGTTCTTCCAGTCGAGTCTATGCTGTCTTTTCTTTCTGGTCTCATTGTGGCTCAAGCAACCCCGGCTCCCACCCCACGGGAAATTTTACGGCCCCAAGAAATGCGCAGTTTGCCGGGGCAATTGGATAATATCCCCGTTTTTAACAGCAACAGCCCGGAATTGGTGTTGAAGGAAGGTATTCTTCTGTCTACCTTTCCCAAGGCGGGTAAGCGAGTCCCCGAGGCCCACCTCAACTACGCTTTTTCGGGACGCTTTGACCTGTTTGCCCACCACATTGCCAAAGGCACACCCGATAACCTGCGAACCCTCTACCTCGGAATTTTGGTGCAAAATCCAGGTTCCCAGCCTGTGACGATCGATCTGTTGCAAGCCGCCAGTTACCTGAGCCAGCCCGATGCCCCTTTCATCGATCTGCCGCCCTACGTCAATACGCCCGAAGGCAAGGTCTATTCTGGGCCTGGTAGTCGCATTACCCAAGATGTCTTGAGAGGTAAACGCCAGGACATTTTTCCACCGACGCTGACCTTGGCACCGGGCGAGAGTCAAATGTTGATGAATCTGCCCATTCCGGTGAAAACCTTAAATCCTCCCTTAAATGGCCGATCTAGTCTCCTGAAATTACGCAGTACTGGCCCCGTGTATATTGCGAGCCTGGCACTTTTTGCCAAGGATGACGCCAATGGCCAAGAACGGCCTCCCACCCTGTCAGAATGGGCTGATCTACTCCAAACAGGTGAACTCTCTACTCCGCGAGATCGGGTTCCCACGCCGATCGAGCAAACCACGGGGCAGGTCATCTACGGTCGAGTCGCGGGTGTATCTTTGGGCGCAGAATGGAAAGGGCTCATTACCGATCCAGGTCAGACAACTTTAACGATCCCCCAACCCGGAAATACGTTCTCCTATGGTCTCAGCTTGCTGAATCGTGGCACCCTAGGGACTCAGCAAAATCAAAGCGCTAAAATGCTGGTTCGCTATCCCGATACTGCCTACCAATCCCACGGCAATTACACAGTACGCTATAGCCTAACCTTGCCCTTGGTGAATCCCAGCGATCGCACGCAAGCAGTTGCAATTATGGTGGAAACGCCTCTCAAACGCGAAGATACTCAACAGGGTTTGCGCTTTTTTAACCCCCTCCCTCGACAGGTCTTTTTCCGGGGGGCGGTGCGCCTTCGCTATACCGATGATGATGGATTACCGCAATTGCGAGATGTTCATTTGGTGCAACGTCGTGGACAGGCTGGGGAACCCTTGATCCTCATGAATTTACGATCGCAGGAACGGCGTTTGGTTCAGTTTGATTTTCTCTATCCTCCCGACGCGACGCCCCCACAGGTTATTACCGTGCAAACCCTCAATGGGAACTAACTCAGTGATTGGCTTCCTGAATCCTGACTGACAAATGATGTTTAATGAACGGTTTGTTATGAATTGATTAATTACTGGATAGTAGGCTGACCCAATCATTAATCTTTGGCTGAATCGATCGGCTGGAAAATCGATCGTAACTTTTGTAATGCGGAGGTAATGCCTGCCAAGTCGGCTTCATTCAATTGATCGAACCGTTCTTTCAAGAACATCATGTGTTCCGGAAACACGCGCTGAAAAACACGGTCACCCTCTTGGGTTAACTTAACGATGAAGCAGCGACGATTGTTCGGAGGAACTTCACGGCGCACCAAACCTTTGGCTTCCAGACGATCGACAATTCCTGTGAGGGTTCCCTTCGTGACTAACGTTTTAGCCGCTAGCTCGTGCATCATCATGCCTTCGGTATTGCCTAGGGTGCAGATCACATCAAATTGGGGAGATGTTAAGCCCAGCGAACGAATGTGGGGCTCGTCAACAATGCAAAACGCTTGATAGGTCCTTACTAATTCGCGTAGAACAGCCATAAAGGGAAATCTATGTCCTTGTTTTGAATCTGTCAAGTCCCGAGTCGAATGATCGATGGCTGAATCCTCTGCACGTTTTGTCATCATCATTATTACCAGCACACTCCTTCAAGAGACGACTTGCACTCCCTGAAAACACGAGGGGAAGCCAATGATCAATTGATGGTGCAATTGATACATCAGCTGTTGATATAGATTAGTAAACCTTATCACACCTCGATAAAGTCCTTCTAAAGTTCAGTACAAGTTTCTTTCTAGTGAATTAATTAAGTACCAAATAGTCCTCAAACTGAAAATTCTAATTTGGTTGTAACTTCTAACTGGGTAATTTTTAGGTTTAACTTTTAATTTCTTCAGTTAATTTCTTGAGTTGGGTTCTTCTATGAGCGTCTTAAATAGATTGACTTTCACCCCGTCTAAGTGACCCTAGGTTGCGGATGTTCAACGCAAATCATTTAAATCGCCTTTCTTCCCTCCCAAGCAATTGACTACTACCAAGACTGATAGGAGGGAATTAAGAATGTTGGGAGGAATGCCCCCTATTATTTTTAATCAATTGTCGATCGACGCAAGGGAATGGCATCTGAATCAACTTATAAATGCATGGCATGACATAGGGTAAAACTAGTATCGCCAGAGTTCAACTGGTCAAGGAACTCAGCTTTCAAACTAGACTTAAATCAGTGCCATTTAATGAATAAATCAACTTTGTTGATAATGAAACAATTAGATAACAGAACTACCAGAATGATGAAGCGAGTGTTTTCGGGAAAATAGGCAATTTCGCAGCAAATAATCCGTATTAATTCATATCTTGAAAATATCTTCTTTAAGCATTGATTTGCGTACCTTTAAACAGTATATCTCCCTACTATAATTTCGCGTACTAGAATTTGAGCCTCCTGCTATTCACGACAACCCAAACTCTCCCTTGTATCAGCCCCTGTAATAGGATTTTTGCCCGTAGCTCGATCGCACAATTGTTTCACGACATAGCGATCGACAATGGCATCGGTAAAGTCGGCATTGGTTACATCCGCTTCATCCATAATGGTCAAGGTCATCGTTGCTCCCGTTAGGACGGCATTGTGCAAATTGGCTTTGTAGAACGTCACTCGATCGAGGAGGGCATCGGTTAAGTCAGCATTGCTGAGGTCAGCCCCTAACAGATTGGCTTTCGTAAACATCGCGCCCTTGAGGTTTGCACCTTGGAAGATGGCATTACGCAGCTCTGCGCCCACAAAGACCGCCCCTTCCAAATCTTCTTTGGAGAAGTCTCGGCCTGTTAGATCTGTGCTGGAGTAATTAATGGTTTTGGATTGGGCCAGGGCCAACGATCTGCCGTCTAGTAAAACGAGGGCGATCGCCAAAAGAAAAATCACCCCCGCCATCAGGAGTCGATGGAGCCATGAGCGCCCAGAAAAAAAGCCATTACCCGACGAAAAGCCTGCAAAAATTTCAGTGAAAGAGTGAGTACGAGACATAGGAGCCCTCGAAACATGCTGCTTTCATTATGGCGGGAATTTCCAGGTGCTAAGGTGTTTTCCGCGTTTAAACGGGTATGTTGCAGCTTATTTTGGGGCTGGAGCAATCTAGATCGTTAAAACAGTATGGTGCATACAGCGTTAGCGGGATTGGCTGGCTTTGTCTGAACCTGTGGTTTTGTGGGAGTTCCAGTCCTCCCCAATCCGGAGCGTTAAATCAGACTCCAAATCCCCGGTGGAACTGGCGTCTACAGTCCCCATCCGCAGCATCTGTTTTAGCGTCTCCGCTGATTCTAATTGGCCACCTTGCACAATGATTTGAGTTTGTTTTTGTGTCTCTGACCAGGGTTCGATCGTAAAAACATTGGTATAGCCCAACTGGAGCAATTCCCCAATCACCTCTTTGCTCGCCTCGGGATTACTGGAGGCATTTTGAACCGCAATGCGCAGGCTAGCGATCGAGGTTTCTTCGGACGCGCTAGTACCTTGATCGAAGTACTGCTGCATGACCCGATCACGTCCAGCATCATTCATGATCCAATAACTGGCACGAAATTCGTTGGGCCCACTAAACCGTCCTGGCAACATCACCATCTTGACGTTTTTTTGATCCAACTTGAGGCCAAAGTTAACCAAGGCCAGCATTTCCTCAAAGCTGAGGTTGGTATCGATGTGCTTTTGCATCGTGCTTAAAATGCCTGGAACACGGGGAAACACCAATGGCGAACTAATTTGCGATCGCAGCGCCTTCAGTAGTGTTTGCTGCCGCTGAACCCGGCCAATGTCCCCAAAGCTATCGTGGCGAAAGCGGGCAAACTGTTCTGCTTGGTCACCGTCCAAGGTTTGCCAGCCTTTCTTAAGGTCAATGAACAGTTTTTGGGTTTTGTCCTGGTAGGACATGTCTTCAGGGACGTAAACCTTGACCCCGCCCAACTGATCCACCAGTTCCTTAAAGGCGTCGGTACTGACCCGCACGTAGCGATCGACTTCAATATTATTCAAGGTCTGGCCCACGACCCGTTTGGCTAAGGCTGGCCCCCCGCTAGCGTTAGCTTGGTTAATCTTGGTGACCCCAATGCCGGGAATGTCCACTTGGGTATCCCGAGGAATCGAAAGCAAGTTCACCGTCTGCTGCTCCGGGTCAATGCGCAGAAGGAGCATGGTATCGCTGCGGCCAGAAAAAATTCCATCGCTGCCATCCTTCGCATCTGGCACCCGATCGATCCCCATCACCAGTACCGTCACGGGGCGGGTAATTTGATACTGAAAACCACTTTTGAGGAGATCTCCCAGAAGGCGTTGACCCTCGTGGGGGGAAATAGCCCCCGGAAGAGGCATCGTGACAGCCAGGAAGGATCCAGCTCCGGCGGCGGCCACTGCTGTGAGGACTAACGATAGCCCTTGCACAATGGATTGAGTCAGGGGTGAGCGCCATTTAGGAACCATGGACGACGAGCTAGTTTGTCGGGCAAATGGGTTGGAATTTCCCCGATTAGAACGAGATTGGGAGGATGAATGGTTCGCCAATGGTTTCACAAGCCTCATACCACATTGAAAATCTAGCGTATCCAACGTATCCAACGTTCCGACTAAGCAACCCTGTCAATCCTAACGAATTTCTTTAGAATTATCTTGAACTTTCAGATCCGATCGCACACTCCAGTAATCTGTCCAAGCAATTTACCTGAGCAATTTACCTGAGCAATTCACTAGCGTTTTGCCTATGAATGTTTTGCCTGTAAAGAAAATTCCCCGGTGGGAGCCATTGATCCGGACATTGATCCGGACATTGATCCGGACAACGAGCTAGACGGGATTTTTGCTGGAAAGTTTCTGCAGGAATTCCCATCTTTGACGACAGCGACGACAGCAAATCAACGGTTAGGGGTTCCATCGGTTCAGCTTTAGATCTGAATACTGCTGTGCCCTCAAGGGTGTTACCCTATCACGATTGGTTACTTTCAGGATCAGTTGCTTCCAGGATCGGTTGCTTAGAGCCACAGATCTAGAAGAAACAAATCTAGAGGAAACAGATCTAGAGAAAGTGGTCGATCGTGACCTCCACAGTTCTCCGCATTCTTCGAACGGAATTGCTCCAGCGAGATTTAGAGAGGCCAGAAGGCAAATCTTAAAGACAAATACCCTAAAACTCAATGGTGCAATCCATAACGGCCCTTCACTGGATGCCTGAAGGATTTGCTAAAAAATGTTCCCCCGACTCATCCACCCACCCATCCACTTGGGATTTTTAGATTGGAATGTTAGATGAACGATACAACGGACGGACTCTAGGTCGGACTGAGGGATGGACTGACTAGTATTAAAATCTGTTTGTAAAATAATCTTTTGTCTTAATTTACAATCAATCTTTCCACAATCTTCATGCATCCTTTAGGCATCGATCGTAAGATGCGGAAACCTAGGGAAAATTATTAAATATCCTGGTGTTTGCTAGGCGTATGTCCCATCTTCCCTAAGATAGGGGCGAATGGGGGGGCAAATCCTGACTGCTCCCGAATCTTGAGGATGTTAAATCTATAGGGAGACGCTCAATCCAAGGCTGAATCCCTGTGATGGGTTTTAGGCTGTCTGTGTCCCATGCCCTGCCCAAGTTCTTAATCTTGCAACGTAACGTTGATTAACTATGACCCAACCCCTAATTTCCGTAATTTTAGCTGGTGGAAAGGGTGAACGTTTCTGGCCCCTCAGCCGGAAGCATCGCCCCAAGCAGTTCCTCAGCCTAGATGGTAGTGGTGAAAGCCTCCTACAAACCACGGCTTACCGCCTGCTCAAGCCGGCCCAAGGTTGGGCAAACCTCTGGGTTGTCACTGCGTCGCATTTGGCGGATGGGGTGCGGGAACAGTTGCCCGATTTGCCGCCCGAAAATCTGCTGGTGGAACCGGAAGGGCGGGATACAGCTCCAGCGGTGGCGTGGAGTACGCTGGAAGTGGCTAAACGCTACGGAGATCAAGCAGTAATCGGCTTTTTCCCTGCGGATCATTGGATTGATGATCCCGATCGCTTCGCGGAAACGCTTCTGGCAGCACAACATTTGGCGTTACAAGAGTCGGCGATCGTCACCCTCGGGATCCAACCAACCTATGCTTCGACGGGCTATGGCTATATTGAGCAAGGCAAGCCGATCGCCCAGTACGAATCCACCACGGGCAATACCTATCCCGCTAGCCAAGTGGTGCGCTTTACAGAAAAACCCGATCGGGCCACCGCCGAGGACTTTATTCAGCAAGGTTGCTTTAGCTGGAATGCGGGGATGTTTGTGTTTCAGGCCAAAACTGCGCTGCAAGAACTCCGCCAGCACGCCCCGGACATTGTCAAACCGTTAGAAGCGGGGGGGACTGCTGCCTACCCCGAAGTACCGAAAAAAAGCATCGACTATGCGTTGATGGAAAAAACCCAACGGGCTTGCGTGCTCCCCGTCACCTTTGGTTGGGATGATCTGGGGGATTGGGGCGCGATCGAACGGCTGCTGAAAAGTGAAAATCCCAATGTCGAGTTGGCGCACCATGTTGGCATAGACACTCGCGGCGCACTGTTCTACGCCACCCAAGAGGACGACCTGATTGTGACGATCGGATTAGAAGACACTGTGATTGTGCGAGATGGCAAAGTGACCCTGATTGTGAAAAAGGATCGCACCCAGGAAATCAAATCGGTGTTGAAGACCTTACAGGAAAATCCGGCGTATCACGATTTACTGTAAGGGGCTAGTTAATTAGAGGGGATTCATGAGAGAGCCATTTATTAGGGAGCCATTTATTTAGAGACCACTTATTGGTTGGCATCTGATTGACAAAGCACGCCCCAAATCGGTATTTAATGTAAGGCCATGCGCGGTAACGGGCATGGTTTTTTATTGTTAAGATGAACCGCCAAAGACAAACAGCTCACTGTTTAGAATGATAAAGAAAGCAAAATAAACATGAGTTGTCGGTTCAAGCGTTCTCTTTTGTGGGATTTTGGGTCTGGGTCTTACCCCAATCCAGAAAACTATTGATACCTTTAATACCTTGGGGTTTAGTTAAACAATTGGCTTATGACTTTTGAAGGAACCGCTCAATCGACCTTTGCGATCACAACACCTCTTTACTACGTCAACGACTTGCCCCACATTGGCAGTGCCTATCCAACCATGGCGGCGGATGCGATCGCGCGATTTCAGCGGCTTCGTGGCTATGACGTTCGATTCATCACCGGTAGCGACGAGCATGGCCAAAAAATTCAGCGCACAGCAGAAAGCCTAGGTCGCACCCCCCAAGCCCACTGTGATCAGATTGTCCAAGGCTTTGACTCCCTCTGGAAGTTATTAAATATTCGCTACGATCGTTTCATCCGCACGACGGAATCCCGTCACGCCGCGATCGTGCGGGAATTTTTTCAACGGGTCTGGGATAACGGCGATATTTACCTGAGCCAACAAAAGGGGTGGTATTGCGTATCCTGTGAGGAGTTTAAGGACGAAAAAGAACTGCTCGAAGGCCATCGCTGCCCCATTCATGTCAACAAAGAAGTGGAATGGCGGGATGAAGAGAACTATTTCTTTCGCTTATCCAAATACCAGGATGCCTTGGAAAAACTCTATGCTGAGCGTCCGGAGTTCATCCAGCCGGAAACCCGCCGCAATGAAGTCCTCAACTTTGTTAAACAAGGGCTACGCGACTTTTCCATTTCTCGGGTCAACTTTGACTGGGGATTCCCAGTACCTGCTGATCCCCACCACATTATCTATGTCTGGTTTGATGCCTTGCTGGGGTATATCACTGCCTTACTAGATGATGCCGATGAACCGACCCTCGAGAATGCCTTAAAACATTGGTGGCCCATCCATACCCACATCATTGGTAAAGACATTCTGCGGTTTCATGCGGTGTACTGGCCAGCCATGCTAATGTCTGCGAAGTTACCTTTGCCCTATCGAGTCTTCGGTCATGGATTCATCATTCGTGACGGGGTCAAAATTGGCAAAAGTACGGGCAATGCGATCGATCCCGTAGGGCTGACCGAGCGCTACGGTGCAGATGCTATGCGCTATTACTTCTTGAAGGAACTGAAGTTTGGGCAGGACGGTAGCTTTGAAGAAGTTCGCTTTGTCAACACTCTGAATGCTGATCTAGCTGATAATTTAGGTAACTTGTTGAACCGAACCCTCAAACTTGCGGTAAAAAATTGTCAGGGTGTGGTGCCAAATGTGAGCAGCGCGACGGTTCAACTAGACAATCCTCTGAAGCTGGAAGGTCAAGATTTGTGCGATCGCGTGACAGCATCTTACGACGCCTTGGCCTTCCATGATGCCTGCGAAGCAATTCTCAACCTTGTCCGGCTGGGAAATCGCTATATTGATGATCAAGCACCTTGGAAACTCTATAAATCTGGCGAAAGAGAAAAAGCGGATCAAGTGCTCTATGTTGTTCTGGAATCAGTTCGGTTGGCTGCCTATCTCCTGTCGCCTATTACACCCAGTATCAGTACTTCCGTGTATCAACAATTAGGATATTCGGTTGACTTTAGTGAAACTCCCTTAATAGATGTGTCGATCTCCTACTCGGCCCATGGAACATGGGGAATACTGGCAGGTAAGCAACCCCTTGGTGATCCCAAACCCGTCTTCCAAAAGCTCGAATTGCCAGAGATGGCCGCAAATAGTGATGCTAGCGGCTGATCCAGGAAGTTCCCTATGCGATAGGAAGTGGTGCTTTCTTTCATCCGGTTACGGTTACGAAGCATCAGATGACTCGCATAAAAATTGAGGTATAGAAACTGTGTTGAACAATAACGTTCACCCTGAGGGAGAGATCATATTCTCTCCAGAGCAGGTTCTCGAAAATCGTGGTCGAGTTGCTATCTTTATCGATGGCTCTAACCTGTTCTATGCAGCGCTTCAACTTGGCATTGAAATTGACTACACGAAGCTGCTCTGCCGCCTGACGGCAGGGTCTCGTCTGCTGCGATCGTTTTTCTACACTGGCGTCGATCGCACAAACGAGAAGCAGCAAGGCTTTTTGCTGTGGATGCGTCGCAATGGCTACCGCGTCATCTCTAAGGATTTAGTGCAGCTACCCGATGGATCCAAAAAAGCTAACTTAGACGTGGAAATTGCCGTAGACATGATGTCACTGGTGGGATCCTATGACACGGCTGTGCTGGTTAGTGGCGATGGGGATCTCGCCTATGCAGTCAATGCTGTGAGCTACCGTGGGGTTCGGGTAGAAGTCGTCAGCCTGCGCTCGATGACCAGTGACAGCTTGATTAACGTTGCCGATCGCTACATTGATTTAGACACCATCAAGGAAGATATTCAGAAGACCCCCCGTAGCTACACCTATCGCCCCCTATCTGGCATGGGTGTGCTAGCAGAAGAAGAAAGCGTGATGTAATTTCTGGCCCTGGGCATCAGTTGCGGACAAGCCTGAGTTCCGGTCAAACCTCAGTTGCGATCAAACTTGTGACAACACCGATCAGAGAGTGTGCTGTGGCTCCTAGGAGTAGCAGAGACTCTCTGATTCTGTTTGAAGGAGTCTGTGGTGAAACCAATTGGGCAGAACAGCGTCTATTCTAGGGGAGGTGCTATTGGAGGAAGGACATTGAGAGGATCCCAGGTATTGTGTGGGTTATTGGCAGGCGTCTTGCTGGTGGCGGGTTGCGCGCCAGGGGGGAATCGAACTGCAGATAAGCTCCAAAAAGATGCGCGGGATGCCCAATCCTTTGATCCCAGCTTGACGTTTAACGACTTGACCTTGGAGCAGGCCGACGAGCAAGGCAAACTGCTCTGGAAAGTCAAGGCTAAGCAAGCTATCTACAGCCGAGATAAAAAACTGGCTGCGGTGATTGCGCCCCAGGGCGAGTTTTATCAAGATGGCAAAGCGGTGTTTAAGATTTCCGGCGATCGCAGTGATGTGATTGAAGACGGCAAGTCGATCATCCTCAAGGGCAAAATTACGGCGGTGAACCTGAAGGATGGGGTGGAAATCAAAGGCAACGAGTTGGAATGGCGACCTTCGGAAGATGTGCTGCTGGTCAGAAATAAATTCACCGGAACCCACAAGCAGTTAAATATTGCCGCTAATGAAGGAAAATTCTATAGCCGTAGCCGCAAGGCGCAGATGAATGGGCAAATTGTGGCGGATGTGAAAAATCCCAAACTGCAACTCCGCAGTGAACAAATGACTTGGCTATTGGCAGAGGAAAAGGTAACTGCCGATCGCCCCGTGCAAATCGATCGCTATCGCAGCAACAACCAGATCGATCGGGCCACGGCGGACAAGGCGGAATACAACCTGAAAACTAAAATTGCCTCCCTGCAACAAAATTCTCAGGTGGTGATGGTGCAGCCGGTCTTGCAAGCGAAGAGTAATGTGTTGATCTGGAATACCGACCTGCAAACGATTACTGCGCCACAACCGTTCAATGTGGTGAATGCTACGGATCAGGTGACGATCAGTGCCGATCGAGGGGAAGTGAAGCTCCAGGAAAAAATGGCCTATCTCAACGGCAATGTGCGGGGTTTCAGTCAGAAAAATCAGGCCAATGTGGGAGCCGATCGGCTGACCTGGAATTTAGACACCCAAGAATTTGAGGCCGATGGCAACGTGACTTACCAGCAGGCCAGTCCGGTGTTTAACCTGGTGGGATCCCAGGCGCGGGGACGGTTACAGGATCAGCAGGTGGTGGTGACGGGTGGCCCCGCCAGCAGCGATAACCGCGTCGTGACGGAAATCATCCCCAGCACGCTCAAGCAGAATTAATTTGCTTCAGTTGCCTGTTGCTGCACTGGTTCCGCCGCGTGGGAAAAATCGCCGAATCCCTTATGATTAGTCAATTCAGAGGGATACGCCTTTGAACGGCTGTATCCCTTGCTGAATAAGGGTTTCAGCCCAAATTTTTCATAACACGGAACCAGTGCCTGATTTTGCGTTTTCGGTTGGGAGCGCGTTTCCGCCGTTTCTGTTTGGCTGCTTGCTTGATTTGGGCTTGAGTTTCGGCGAAGAACCGAGGGTTCTCAATCTTGGTGCCGTCACTCAGGGCAACGGCAGTCAAGGTACCAAAATCAATTTACCTGCATCTGGTTTTTGTGACCAAATATCGGCGCAAAATCATCACCTCGGAAATGATACAAACCATGGCTGAGGTGTTCCAGCGAGTCTGCATTGCCAACCAAAGCAAGATGCTAGAAATTAATGGAGAGCCAGACCATGTGCATTTGATGGTTGATTTGCATCCTGACAACAACATCTCTCAATTAGTGGCAAGCCTCAAAGGCGCATCCAGTCGAATTGTGCAGAAAATTTACTATGGCAAGCCCGTCTTTTGGTCTAGTTCCTACTACGCTGCCTCAGTGGGTAGCGTTCTGCTGGAAAGAGTGAAGCAATACATCCAAAATCAAAATGGGTTTAGCTGATTGTCGATTCCGCTGCGCTCCATCGACGGGCTATCCTTCCCCAATCTAAGAGGGATGGAGACTGCCGCCAATTTGTTCAATAAAAAAGGGAAAAAGTGATCTCTACACTCTTTCCCAAAGGTTAGATGGATTAAATTAAATGATGCTTTCTAGCCGTGGCTACCAACAGCAACGGGTTCAGCATCCTCCTCAGACTGCCGTAAGCTAGGGAAAAGGAAATGGTTCTCTTCAACGTACTGAGCCCCAAATAATCCTTTCTCTGCCCAGAAGTACCGATCGGTGGTATGCTCGTTACGTTTCACTAAAAGCAGGGCGGGGGGAAGAATGCCTTCAGCATGAATGAACCTGCGAGCTGCGGTAACGGGTTTATCGTCACCACAGTCAATGCTAAATTGAGGCACGCTTTCCAGGATTCTACGCCCTTCTTGACGTCGCCGACTCTTACGCTTGCGTCTCCTTGCCAAACCCTCTACCTCCTTATCCTAGCTGCCAAGTTGTAGTACTTGTTACAAAACCGTCGAAAGTATATCGACTTGAGCCTAAAATTTCAACTTCTTTTAATCCATCTATACAAAAGCTGATTGTTCGCGAAATGGCCGTTGCGATGGCACATATCTTTTCCCTGTAAGCTTACGCTGTTCTTAAGAACTGATACGAAGTGTAACAGAGGTTACAAAATATGAATTCAGCCAATACCTTTAAATTACTGGTTACAAATACTTAAGTCAATCCATTTCTGTTAAGAATTTAGGTTCGATCGGGTTAACTTCATGCTAATGCCAGCCAGCGCGGAATTTGTAGCGATTTGTCAGTCTCAGTTGCTGCTGCTGACCCAGTCTTTGGGCATCACCTTGGGAGCCGTCTATTTGGCGGAGGACTGGGCCGGGGGAGATACCCCTAAGTTAGTTGCGATCGCAGCAGTTCCAAGCCTAGAGGCAGCAACAGCAACTTTGCAGCGGTTAGCGCACACTTCCAGCGATTTGGGGTCACCATTACCGCCTTCGCTAGCCGGGCAGGATCTATCTCCCGAAGAAACGAACCGCCTGAGCCAACAGCCTCCTCAGCCCGCCCTAAGTTCCCCTCAGCCCCCTTTAGACGACTTGCTGGCAAATCATGTCTCTTTGACCACCTTGCACCCTCACCAACTGGTACTGCCCCTCGTCCATGATGAAATTGTGCTAGGTTTTCTCGTCACTGAGCGAAATGATCGCCCTTGGCTGGAAATAGAACAGCAAAAACTTGAGCCGGTTGCCAATACCTTGACCTTAGCCTGTGTGGTGGATCAACGGGCACAATGGCTAGATTATCAACAAAGACAGCAATTACATCACCGCCAACATCGCCAAGAGGTGATGGATAACTTGATCCACCAGTTTCGCAACCCTCTGACGGCATTACGCACCTTTGGTAAGCTTTTGCTCAAACGGCTGGCTACGACGGATGGCAACCGCGATGTGGCGGCCAGTATTGTGCGAGAAAGCGATCGCTTACAGGAGCTCTTAAAACAGTTGGAAGGGGCCATAGAACCACCGGAAGTCGTCGAGGTGGCATTACCACCTGCGATGGGTTCTTCCTTGATGCTTAGCCCTGCAACAGTGGAGGATAGGCCGGAGCCTATGTGGGACGTACTCGGCACCGGTGGCCTCCAAGTGGAAACCTGTTCTGTAGAGAGCATTCTGGAACCACTTCTGCTGTCTGCCCAAGCCATCGCCCAGGACAAAAATCAAACTTTCCAAGTAGACATCGCAAAGTCTTTACCTTGGGTGAAGGTCGATCGATCTGCCCTGCGAGAAGTGTCCAGCAATCTCATCGATAACGCCATCAAGTACACCCCCGCCGGGGGCACAATCCACGTTCGAGTTACGCAGGAAGCCCAACAGATAGCCTTCCGGGTGAGTGATAATGGCCCTGGCATTCCACCAGAGGACTTACCTCACTTATTTGAGCGGCACTATCGCGGGATCCAAGCCCATACCGAAGTCCCAGGCACGGGATTAGGACTTGCGATCGCCCAAGAATTAATTCATCAAATGAATGGCCAAATCCAGGTCTTTAGTCCACCTCAGCCGGAAGGATGGATATCCCAAGACCTGGATCAAGTCCCCGTCCACGGAACAACACTATTGGTCATATTACCGATCGTGGTGTAAAAAATCGTGGACGGGTTGCCTGGACAGTTAGATTGCTTCTGAATCTCTATTGAGGAAGAATTAAATCTTGACTCAGTTCTAGATTGAGATCAGTATTCGGCTTGATGGAGATTAACTCAACCTTATCTCCACCTAGGGTCACCCCAGCAATCGCACCGACCCCTGCGCCAGTCAGAACTTCCCAAGCTTTAATGTTGCGATCGCCCGTCACTGCAGCAATTCCGGCAGCCGCAGCCGCACCCAAGGCCGCATCTTTAACAATCGTGCCAGCGCTGGCTCCTTTCCGTACCACTTCCATCTCCGTGATTTTCTCAGAGCTAGCACTGAGCGCCATGCGGGTTCCATTGGCCATGACCAGTTCCTTAGAGATAAACTGCGCTGCACCGTCGGAAACCACGAGCTGACCTTCCACTTGACTGCCAGCAGGAATAATCACTTTTCCACTGCTGGTGACAATATTCTGAGCAACAGTAACGGTCAGGTTAGAGGGCTGGGGTTCATTTTTCCCCAAGAGAATCCGATCGGCCTGGTCATAGCGCACAGGAATGGAGGTTCCAGCAGCAATCCGAATTTGTTGGGGGGTGGGGCGATAACCCACGATATAGGGCGAGGAGATCGTCGCCGTTTGTCCCGTGGTGTTGAGGGCTTGGTAAATGAAGGCTGCGACTTCGGCGCGAGTAGCGACGCGGTTAGGATTAAGTTGATTAATATCGGGATAGTTGACGACCATACTGCGAGTAGTGGCAGCAGCAACACTCGATCGAGCGTAATTGGGAATGCTATCACCATCTCGATAGGTTTGCAGAACGGTATCAGGATTGTCGGGACTAGTGTAACGTAAACCGTTGGATAGAGAGACGATCGCTTGGGCCCGAGGAATGTTTTCATTCGGACGAAATTCTCCACTGGGATAACCCGCTAAAAAGCCAGTGGTGTAAGCATTTTGGATGGCTTGATAGCCCCAATAGGAAGTTGAAACATCGGTAAAGGCAGTCGTTCCTCGAACGGAGGGTGCATTGAATGCCTTGCGAATCATGGCAGCAAATTGCGCCCGAGTCACTGCCTCATTAGGCCGAAACGACCCATCGGGAAACCCCTTAATAACATCTCTGGTAGCCAGCTCTTGAATAAAGCCAGCAGCCCAATAATCATTAGACACATCCGAAAATGCAATGGAATTTTGGGCATGGACCGACTGCACCTGAAGCATGGGAGCCGTTACACCAACCACCAGACCGAGAGCTAAAGACAGAGAAATACCGGATTGAAGAGAGCGAAGCATATTTAGTTAACTCGTTGAACACTGCATTTACTCCCTTGGACGGGGGGAACCTGACCAAGTTGCTTAACCTAGGCCACTTTGATAACTGGTTCAACTCTTCATTTTTTATGTATTAAAAAACACACTAGCATCTACGTGTTTTCAAGGAGGTAGTCATTTTTGTTTCCGATCGTCATTTATACGATCGAATAACCGCTTCAACCCACTGCTACCAAAGGATTGTCTAGCCTTTCTGTAAGGATCTATTAAAGCTCCAGTAAAGATGATGAAAATACGGATATCGCCCTCAACCGTTGGTTTTATACTGGATTTAACTAGAGAAAATTGTGAGTGAGTGAAAACCCTGTCTCAGGAATTATGCGGTTCTAACTTGTGTTCTCTTCATGTCAGGGTGCTACGGGATTGATGTTTGCTAATTCAAAAACTGAATTGAACTGGGAAAAATCATGGCGAGAATCCGAAAAGACCGGATGGGTCTGGATAGAGTAACCAGTGCTGGATGATCTGTTCTCCCAAGGAACCATTCCAGCGATTGTTTTTCGTCAGCCATTGAGGTTACCCAACCTAACGCGACCCTTTAGGCCCTGTCTACACTCAGCACTCAATCTGTACTCAATCTGTACTCAATCTGTCATCCATACTGTAGTCGCTATCTATAGGTTACGCACTTATAGGCTATACACCTGATCGATCAAACAGTTATAGGCTGCACATTTACAGGTTATGCATTTGTAGATTGCATATTTGTAGATTGCACATTTGTCCACGGGTGATGCCCGATTGACACGGGCGCTGACTGATTGACACGAATCCTTTCTCTTCGTGCCTGTACATCAGTCCTTTGGCATTCATTGAACTTTACAGGTTGAACTTTACAGGTTGCGCTTTCAATGCCTTTTGCACTTTACAGTTTGTGTACTGAATTTCTGGAGTTCCCCCGCTCAGTTTAGGCTAGACCCATGCTTTACCCCACGCGTTCTGTAACCGCCCATCTTTATGGTAGTGATCGTCACTGCTTAAATGCTCTGCCAACCCGGATTGAAACGCTCACTGAATTAGATATAGAAGTTCTGGATGCCTTGGGAATTCGCGGCTTGGTACTCGATTTGGATCAGAATTGGAGCGGTTCTCTCGATCGATCAGCCTCCCCTCAGGTGCGCAACTGGTTTCTCAAAGCTCAAGCAACAGGACTGCAACTCTTTGCCCTAGTCAATGAGGTCAATTCTGACCATCACTGGAGTCAGCCCCTGAATCTGCCAATTATTTACACCGCCAATCGTGCGTTGTTGTGGGTATTTCGCGAAGCCGTAACTTGTATGAATTTGACGGCTAAACAGGTGGTCATTATTAGCGATCGTCTCCCTTCAATCTGGTTAGATGCTTGGCTATCGGGTTGTGCTCCTGTGCAATTAGAGTCAGTCAGTCAGCCAAATTCCCTCCATGGGTGATTGCATTCCCGATCGGCGACAAAGCCTATCTATCCAAAGCACCATGCCCTAGGAAACACGATCCCCCAGAAGGTATTCCAGCCATCTAGGCTCCTTTGACATCCTGGGCTACACTGAGGGCTAGATTATGGTTAATTACTCTTAAAATTCTTTGCTACACGTGTTTCTATTCTTTCTGGGGCTGTCGATCGGCCTGCTAGCACTCCTCCTTTACCGGGCAAGGCTGATGGCCAAGCTAGCTCAGTTAACTCGGGCCTACCAGTTAACTGATGCCAGTCTCAACTTATCCCTCACGTCCCAGATCACCCGAACGATGCAGCGCTATCATAACCGCTGCGATCGTCTCCGGCACAATGTGGCCGATCTCCAACAAATTATTAATGCCCTACCCATTGGCTATCTGCAAGTGGATGAGGAAAATCAACTCACTTGGTGTAATCCTCAAGCATTAAGATTGCTGGAGATTGAACATTTTGATGGTTCCAGCCCGCGATTATTGCTAGAGCTAGTGCGATCCTACGATTTAGATGCACTGGTCGATCAAGCAAGACATAAACAAAAAAGTTGTGTACGGGAATGGATATTTAATCCCGTCTCTGTGGATGTGGCTAACGTGCAAGTCAAGCAGAGTCGGCCTTTGCGGGGATATGCCTTTCCCCTCCAGGAAGATTGCGTGGCGGTAATTCTAGAAAATCGGGAAGAAGCGACCCTCTTAGCCCAGGAGCGCGATCGCTGGACATCGGATGTCGCCCACGAGCTACGCACCCCGTTGACCTCAATTCGCCTCGTAGCGGAAATGCTGCAATATCGGGTCGATGCCGATTCACGGCAATGGATCGATCGCTTGCTGAAGGAGGTCATTCGCCTCAGCACCCTTGTGCAAGAAATCCTAGACCTCAGTCAACTGGAAGCCAACAAAAATCGGCCCCTCAAGCTGAGCCAAGTGGATCTGCCCCAACTCATTCAATCGGCATGGCTCAGTTTAGAACCTATTTCTCGCACCAAAGGCATCGAACTTCACTATCAAGGGCCAGAACGACTGATTGTCGAAGGAGATGAAAATCGCCTCCACCGCGTTTTGATTAATCTGCTGGACAATGGCATTAAATATACATTGCCCGATCGCCCGATTCACGTTGTAGTTAGCCCTCTGCAAGCCCCTGCGCCCGTCCCCACCTGGGGGCCAGCTAATCCCAGCACGATCACCTGGGTACAAGTCGATATTATTGACGGCGGGATGGGATTTCCAGAGATGGATCTCTCCGTCGTCTTTGAACGGTTTTATCGTGCCGATCCCTCACGAACTCGTCAATCCGTAGGATCCCAGGTCGTCCATTCTGAACCCAGTGCCACCGGCTCGGCCCCTCCCCCCCTTCACCCATCATCGGCCCCAACGACTGAGCCAACAGCCCATGGCCCCTCTGTTTCAGAAGTCAATTTTCCGAATCCAGTGATCCAACCGTTCCAACCCAGCAGTGGCAGTGGCCTCGGACTGGCGATCGTCCGGCAGATTGTGGAAATGCACCACGGCAACGTCACGGCCCAAAACCATCCTGATGGCGGCGCTTGGATTCAAATTAAACTGCCACAAAAGCAGACTTAAACCGCAAACAAGATTGGCCCTTACAAATCCCTGGCCTGGGACGGACAATTCCCTGGGGTACCGAGTACTAGAGGTCACCTGACCGAGCAGGGAACAATGCGTTTTTGAGGACGCTCTGCCAGCGCAAACTGCCTTGAGGGGAAAAGTTCTCGATCGTTGCTGCGCAGCCCGCCGATCTAGCCGTACCAGGAATTCATCGAACTCACATCACGTTATTGGGGACGCATTTGCACAAAGGTGGTTAGCCCTAAACCCCGATCGTCGGTTTGCAGTTGTAAAATCCGGGCTGTCATGTGGGATTGCTCTAAACGTTGTAAATCTAGGCGTTGACTAATGCCCTGAGCGATCGCATCAACAACCGCTTTGGGAGCAGGTTGACCATTGAGGGTAAGAGTCGTTTGGGTCAATTGGAGGGTTTTTCCAGCAATTACTTGAATATTGGTTTCCGCCACAATTGCCAGACGATCGGGATAACCTTGCTCCGTCAGTTCCGTTTGCAACCGTACTCGCCCCTTTGGTAAGAAATTGACCTGCGGATTGACTAAATCATAACGAGCCACTTGATCTGCTTCTTCCGGTTGCAAAAAGCGAAAGCTCAGATTTTTAATCCGATTAGTAACAGCAGGCGATCGCAACGCCCGGTTCAGATCAGCCTCAGTCAAAAAGAAATAAACACCCGCTTGGAGAGGTTTCGCTAATTTCGTGTTTAGACCTTTGAGAGTGACTGGATCCGTTTCTATTTCTAGTGTGTCTAGGCGCAGGCCCTCGATCGGAAACAGCCCCCGTCCCGCAATCCGTACTTTATTCACTTTGCCCTGCAAAATCTGATGGTTCGGTGCATTATCAATCCGCACCTCTAGTTGCTCCACCTGTTTAAACTGTTTACGGATCTGCTGCGCCGCCAAGCGATCGCCCACCACGCCCACCGGTGACACTAGCCCTAACAGGATAGATAGCACAATCGTAAAGGGTTCCATAATAGTTCATCTCCTTGTAGGGTTAGGCGGGACTGAGGGATTGATCTCAAAATTACACAGTTAAAACACGATCTGCGGGGGTGGGTTTGCCGAAATTGTTGGGTTTGCCGAATTGCTATAGCATAAACAGCGAGCACGCTTGTCAAGGCAAGTCCTGCAATTTCAGTTCTGCCATGCAAGCTTGGCAATTCTTGGCAATTCAAATTCTGCATTCAAGTTATCCTATGACAATCAAAGTTGGCGATGCGATTCCCGCAGTGACCTTAAAGTCACAAACTGGAGACACGGTGAATCTCCAAAGTTTCATCGGCCAGAAATGTGTGGTGCTCTACTTCTATCCCAAGGACGACACCCCCGGCTGCACCAAAGAATCCTGCGGCTTTCGCGATAGCTATACCGCCTTCCAAGAGGCAGGGGCCGAGGTCATTGGCATTAGTGGGGATAGTGTCAGTTCCCACCAGCAATTTGCCAGCAAGTATCAGTTGCCGTTTACCCTACTCAGTGACGAAGGCAATGCCGTCCGCAAAGCTTTCGGGGTGCCTTCGACCCTAGGGCTTTTGCCGGGACGGGTTACCTACGTCATCGATCGTCAAGGCATTGTGCGACATATTTTTAATTCCCAACTCAACTTCCAAGGCCACATTGATGAATCGTTAACTATTATTCAAGATTTGGCCAAAGCTTAAGCAGACAACCGTTCTTCCCCAAACAAGTTGGATCGAACCTTGGTTATCCGGGTTTGTTTGGGGGCGATCGATGCATAATATTTCTCAAATTGAGTGATAGGATTGTGCTGGCGTTACGCTGAAGTGGTCCCATGAGTTTGGGTCGAGTTCTAATTATCGAAGACGAAGAACTCATTCGTGAGACCGTCGCCTTAGCATTGACGGAAGAAGGCTATGAAGTCACCGTAGCGAGCGATGGCCGCGCAGCCTTGGAAATTCTTCAGGCTTCAGCCCTCGTGGGTGCAGGTGGAAATGCTAACGTTTATGGGAATGCTAACCAGACAACGACTCGCGAACAGCCAGATTTAATTATTCTGGATTTAATGCTGCCCAATATCAACGGTCTAGATTTGTGTCGGTTGATTCGGCGACAGGGCAGTAGCATACCGATTTTGATGCTGAGTGCAAAGGGGACAGAAACCGATCGGGTCGTGGGCTTGGAAATTGGAGCCGATGACTACATGACGAAACCCTTTGGGATGCGGGAATTAGTGGCTCGGTGTCGAGCATTGCTCCGTCGGCAACAACAATTTCAACCTACGGTTCCCGACGACACCCTCGTCTTTCAAACCATTGTCATGTATCCCCAGGAATGTCGGGTACTGGTCAAGGGCCAAGAGGTTAACTTATCTCCTAAGGAATTCAAGTTATTGGAATTGTTCATGCGCCATCGTAAACGGGTTTGGTCGCGCGACCAGCTCCTCGAACGGATTTGGGGTCATGATTTCATTGGTGATAGTAAAACCGTTGATGTTCATATTCGCTGGTTGCGAGAAAAGCTAGAAAACGACCCCAGCAATCCAGAATATTTGGTGACTGTGCGCGGGTTTGGTTACCGATTTGGTTAATGGTTTTCTCAGTGAATAAATACCCATTCTATCGACGGCTCATTCGCTGATCCCCATCCTGTTCTGACGATTTTTCTGAAAATCTTGACCCAAGGATGGGGCACTTACAATTTACTACTTTTTCCAGTCAAGTTCCCATCAAACGGCTTGCCTATGGAATAGGGCGTCCTTCAGGTCAGCGGGGGCAAAGACGCCGAATTCAGTCATAATGCCTGCAATGAAACGAGCAGGAGTGACATCAAAGGCAGGATTGTAATACGCCACCCCTGGGGTGCAAATCACCGTTTCGCCAATCTGATATATTTCGCTGGCATCCCGTTCTTCGATCGGAATTTCTTCACCACTGGCAATTTTGAAATCGATCGTGGACAATGGCGCAGCAACATAGAACGGTACGTTATGGGCCTGGGCCACTAACGCCAAACTATAGGTACCAATTTTGTTGGCAGCGTCTCCATTGGCCGCGATGCGATCGGCCCCAACGACCACCGCGTCGATCATCCCTCGCTGCATACAATGGGCAGCCATACTATCCGTAATCACCGTAACGGGAATCCCTTCCTGCACACATTCCCAGGCCGTCAACTTAGCACCTTGTAACCGTGGCCGGGTTTCGTCAGCATACAAGCGTTCCAACCGCCCATCCCGCCACGCCGATCGCACAACTCCTAGGGCTGTACCATAACCAGCGGTGGCCAAGGCTCCCGCATTGCAGTGGGTGAGCAGGCGTAATTTCTGAGGGGTGGGGGGCAACACTGCGAGGCCATGATCCCCGATCGCTTGGCAGGTGGCGAGATCTTCCTGGTTGATCGCTTGGGCTGTTTCCACCAGAACTTGCCGTAAATGATCAACTGTGCCAAGGGTTTGTCGGGCGGTTTTCATCATGCGATCAATCGCCCAAAACAAGTTAACCGCCGTGGGGCGCGTCGCTCGTAGCGTTGCAGCAATTTGTTCAAGTTCTTGCAAAAAGCGATCGCGATCCTGGGTTTGAATTTCCCGAGCACCTAGGCAGATTCCAAAGGCCGCTGCCACGCCGATCGCCGGAGCACCCCGTACAATCATCGTTTTAATGGCTTGAGCCATATCATCGGATCGGCTAATTTCAACAACGCTAAATTCGTTGGGAATGCGTGTCTGGTCAATCAGCGTGACACGATCGCCATTCCAAAGGACGGGATAAACTGGGTAGGCAGCCATAGCAAACAAGCTCAATGGAAGGTCAGGGCAATTATCTTACAAAATAGAAAGCCCGATCGAACGTTTACTAACGCTCTTTGTAAACCAGAGCGTTCTCTGTTCGCGCGATCGCTCAGTAATCACAAGAAGAGAGGATTTTTTGCAGTTGTTTTAGCAACGTGATATTGCCCATAATCTTTCGAGGCACTTACATCACAATTTACGGATCTGAGCCCTTAGCATCACTCATAAAAGCAAGCATTTAGAATGAACAACTTCAACCCATCGGCAACTACCGAGTTCGGTTGTAACAGTAGCACCATGGCAAGTAGGGAATTTCTCCTGGAAAATTGTTCCTTGCGATCGAGTTCTTGAACAATGTGTCCAAGACTGAAAGACTGAACCACTCCCCTTCTCAACGCATCGACCAAAACCAAATTTACGAAAATTAAATTCGCCCCCACTTTTGACTACCTGCACCACCGAAGGAGGCTGATTCCCATTCGCTAATAGCAACGTATCAGAATACATGCCTTTCCATTGATGATAGAAATCGAATCTGATGATAGGCTATCTAAACCCATCAAGACTCTCAGTTCAGCTCTGATTAATGAGAGTACTTTAGTGAAATCGTTTTCGTACGATCGTTGTTCTCCAATAGAAGCAGCATTAATTTTTGGTTAGAATGAGCTCATCTGTTCGATCTAGCGTTTGACTGAGAAGACCCAACTTAACTAATAACAGTCCTGCAAGGCTTGAATTCTCCCTGATTGAGATTTTACGAAGATTAGGAATTTTGGGCGTGACTTATCAATTCTGTGTCGAATGGGTGAAAATGTAATATTATTCAAGGGTTAATAGTAGACAAAGGATTGAGTTCTACGTTCTGTAGTTTTCCAATTTCAGGTTCTCTATTAATTTGGATTGATTGACATCACTATTTGCTCTATCTTGATTTCTCTCAAGTTTTGAACTCGAATAGTTTCAGATCAAGTAGAGAAAGGTTGAGATCAACTATATTGCGAGGTTAGATGCGATTGAATGGTTAGAAAGAGAAAGAATACTGAGCCGCTAACTGGAGAAGCTTTGTTGAAGCGGGTACGGGAATTGGAACATCTCAGCAAGGAGCAAAAAGCGCGGGAATGTGGCTATGTCACATTAACCAAAGCAGGTGCGGAACGGGTCAATTTAATGAAGTTTCAGAATGCTGTGATTGAAGCATCTGGAATCATCTTGGATAGTAAACAGGGGAATGCCGGACGCAGTGGCCGCAATGCCAGCTATCGCATCAGCGTTCAGTCCAATGGCAATTTATTGATTGGTGCAGCTTATACACGGCAAATGCAACTCAAACCTGGGGATGAGTTTGAAATTACCTTGGGCCGGAAGCATATCAAGTTGCACCAAGTGGATGCTGAAGACGAAGAGTAAGAATTGTGAGATGACTCTGATCTTGTGAATCGCCTGAATGGTGGTGGGCGGTGAGCAGTGGATAGTACAGGGATAGTATTCAGTATAAAAAAGAGGACAATACCTACTCCATTGTTTTACCAAAGTGCTCACCACCACCGAGTTAGAAAGCCCTTAATTGAATAAGAGTTGAGCACACTGTGTTAGTCCCACCGTGTTAGTTCCGCCGTGTTGTTTAAGTTTGTACCACAGTTACAATAGTAGTAGTTACCATGGAAAATATTGATTGGTCGATCGCGTTACCTGTCGGACTTGCGAGCGCAATTTTTTTGGGTGGTATGTTAATGATGTTTACCGGACTCTGGACTCAGCGAGGTAGGTAATTAAGGTGGCTGTTTGAGGCAAATCGCTTTGAGGTCAATTGGATCAAGCACGGATTGTTGGAGCAGGATTGTCCAACCGCTGTTTAATCAACCCAACACAGTTTTGCTAAGCCAGCATTCTGCAACCTCTGTCTTTTAACCAAAAGCGCTATCGAGCAGAATTGAGAACAGATTTTATCCATCATTCTCAATGCATCAACTGATGTTTCAAGATTGAGCAACTGATGCATTGAGAATAATGTATTGAGTGTTGCTTATCTAGAACTCAATATTGATCTAGGGTTCCTCTAATTTTATCTAACTCGAAATTACTAGATCATTTTAAACCTGTGTTGTCTACGTTTCGGATCATTTTCTAGTAACTATTGTCCAGATGCTATTTGCATTGACGTTGCAGGATTCACCATAATCGATCTTATTCAGCGATCGTGCCCTTGAATGCAAGAATTAGCCTCAACCGCCTCTAGACTCAACCATCCCTGTACTCAACCGCTTCTGTATGATGAGCGCAATATTGTGGGCGCAATCAAAACCATAGCCAGCTGAGAGACGGGAAAAACTGTAATTTATATTAGTGAAGTCTGAGGGGCACATCCAAAATTGGGAGCAACTTTTAATCAATTTTGTAACTGGAACCTTGACAATTTCTAAGGCGAATTTGAAGGAATCCACAAAAATTCTAGGTTTCCCTCCATCTGCGAGTAATTTGTGGCATGATGCAGAGAAAATTAATAATACTGATTTAAAAGCCAGTCCATTGCTGGGAATTGAGTTGTAAGTTTTAGGTAAATGACCAATGCCGTGCGTTTTGTGTCTGGGAGAAATCCTATTTGACTGCATCGCAGATCAACCAGGTCTGCCCATCGACCAAGTGAAATCATGGACATCCTATCCTGGTGGCGCTCCAGCCAATGTTGCCTGCGCGTTGGTCAAGTTGGATACCCCTGCTGGATTTATTGGCTGTGTAGGGCAGGATGAGGCAGGCCGCCTTTTAGTTCAGCTTTTAGAGACGATCGGCGTCGATATCACCGCCATTCAGCGCCATGAAACCGCACCGACCCGATCTGTCATGGTGGTGCGATCATCAGACGGCGATCGCCAATTCGCAGCCTTTCGGGACAACATCGACACTAGCGACTTTGCAGACACCCAGTTAAATGCGACCGAGATTCCCTTAGATTGGCTCACGACCGCTGATTATCTAGTCACTGGCACCCTTGGCCTTGCGGAACCCCACAGTGCAGCGGCGATCGTCCATGCCGTGGAAGCGATGCAGCGAGCTAACCGCAAAGTTTTCGTGGATGTCAACTGGCGGCCTGTCTTTTGGAAGGATGCCAGTTTCGCACCAGCCTTAATTAGGGATCTGCTCGATCGAGCGGATTACCTCAAGCTTACCGACGACGAAGCAGACTGGTTATTTCAAACCCAGGATTTACAGACGATCGCCGATCGCTTTCCCAAGTTGCAAGCCGTACTCATGACCGCTGGGGAAAAAGGATGTAGCTACTGGATTCGTGGTCACCAAGGGCATATTCCTGCCTTTACGATCGACGTTATCGATACTACTGGTGCAGGGGATAGCTTTACCGCAGGATTTTTGCACCAACTTTGTCAACTAGGTGATGCTGTTTTAGAGAATGCGGAGATGGCTCACCATATGGTCGTCTATGCCTCGGCGGTCGGAGCCTTAACCACCACCCGTGCGGGCGCGATCGCAGCCCAACCCACTGCCGCAGAAGTAGATGCTTTTTTACACCTTACGGAACGCATGCATGGCCATGGCACAGGAGATTGAACGAAAATTTCTGACCTGCAATGATCACTGGCGTGGATTAGCAGAGGGCGTTCTCTATCGTCAAGGTTACTTACGCAGTGAGCGAGGCCATGTCGTGCGGGTACATACCATGGGAACCCCTGTCCGCACCAGTGGCTTTATTGCGATTACCTCTGCTTCCACAGCATTGCCAGACACGGGGTATGAATTTTCCATCCCGATTCATGATGCGATCGCAATGTTAGAAACCCTCTGTATCAAGTCGCGCACCTGGGAACAGGCGGGCATCACCTATCGGGAGGGATTTTTAAGCACAGAAGCCGATCACACCATTCGGTTTCGCATTGCAGGCAGTCAGGGGTTCTTAACGATCAAAACCAAAACGGTGGGCCTCTCCCGCACAGAGTTTGAGTTTGAAATTCCCCGCGATCGCGCAAAGGAATTACTGGATGAGGTGTGCGAACAACCGCAAATTGAAAAAATTCGCTACAAAATTCCCCAAGGCGAGGTGATCTGGGAAGTAGATGAATTTCTAGCAAAAAACCAAGGGTTAATTTTGGCAGAAGTGGAATTGCAGGATGAAGCCCAGCAGGTGGTTCTGCCGGATTGGATTGGCCGCGAAGTCTCGGGCGATCGACGTTATTACAACTCCTACCTGGT
Organism: Alkalinema pantanalense CENA528; assembly: GCF_050753345.1. Classification (NCBI taxonomy): domain Bacteria; kingdom Bacillati; phylum Cyanobacteriota; class Cyanophyceae; order Leptolyngbyales; family Leptolyngbyaceae; genus Alkalinema; species Alkalinema pantanalense. The sequence continues at coordinate 50,436 of NZ_JBLZFX010000018.1, forward strand.
CAAAAATCCCTTTACCACTTGGTAAAAGGTCAGTGTGCAAGGTCAGTTCCCAGTCACCCCACCCTATCCACTACATCCACTACTTTCTTCCTGGTTATTCGTCAGCGTGTAAGGGAACAGCGCATAAATAAAATCCCAATTGGGTAGGGGTAGGAGAGTAAAAGGGTAGGAGGGTAGGGGAATGAAGAGGGGATATTATTTCTTTGCAAATCCCTAAGGTGACGAATTTAAGGTAACCAAACCCCTAGCTGGCCTGCCATGCAATGTAGGGGAGACGATCGGCCACTTGGCGGGTGTTTTCTGCCTGGGCAACCAGTTGTCCAGTGGCATCCCATTGGCCAGTCACAAACATTTGCCGTGGCCCTTCGTTCATCGCGATCGGTGCAACAAACTCTCCGCAGGTGACTTGCATAGCCTCCAAATCCACCGTCAATGCACGTTTGGGATCGGCTTGCAATTGCGCTTGCAAGGTTTTAGCCACATCTGGCGTCACCGTCACACAGGGCACCCCCAATGCGATACAGTTGCCAAAGAAAATTTCAGCAAAACTTTCGCCCACGATCGCCTGAATGCCCCACTTAGCAATGGCTTGCGGCGCATGTTCTCGCGATGACCCACAACCGAAATTGTTATTCACGACTAAAATATTTGCGCCCTGGTACTGGGGTAAATCAAAGGGATGCTGCCCGTTCAGTTGTACCCGATCATCCGCGAAGGCATGTTCACCCAATCCATCAAAGGTGACACACTTGAGAAACCGAGCTGGAATAATGCGATCGGTGTCTACATCATTACCCACCAATGGCACACCGCATCCCGTAACCAACTTCACTTCGCTGACCATAGCACCTTCTCCGCAAATGTCCTCTGAACTTTTACTCTGAACTCTCAGGAATTCTAGTATATCGGCTCACGGGACAGCCTAAAACGCAGATTGAGCCAAACTGAGAACAACCCCAAAATTTGGTAGAGTGAAGGGCGTTTGCTGGGGGGAATCGATCGGTCATGACCGCTGTCGTACTGGGATCTATCGCACTGAGATCGGGCTTGTTGTTGAGCCTGCAAGGGATTTTGTTGATTCTGATTTTAGGATCGATTGTTTTCTACCTTGCTTGCATTGCATTCACCTGGGATTTCTTCCGTAAGGCTCCCGTCAATACCCATCAAAACAGAAAGCACCCGGTAGACAATCAGCCCGTAGACGACAGGGCTAACCTAGTAGCTAACCCAGTGGCCAACCAAGTTTCTATTTTGGTTCCCATTTGTGGCTTAGATGCAGGTGCTTGGGAGAATTGGACTTCCCTTTGCCATCAACAATGCGATCGCTATGAAATTCTGTTTGGCGTGGTCGATTTCAACGATCCAGCAGTCCTCCTACTTTACGAATTACAAAAAGCCTATCCCGATCGCGTGCGCATCTTCCCAGGACTGACACCGCGCGGCGCTAATCACAAGGATAGTACCCTCAGTTATCTACTCGAACAAGCCCAATACGATTGGCTGATCTTGGCAGACAGCGATATTCGGGTGGCACCAGACTATATCCAAACGGTGGTTTCGCCCCTATTAAACGGTCAAGTCGGGATGATTACCTGTGCCTTTATTGCCCGATCGCCCCAACATTTAGGAGCCGCGATCGCCTCCCTAGGCCGTTGCTGTGACTTCATTCCCAGTGCTCTGATTGCCCGTGCCATGGATGGGGGGCTACGGTTTGCGATCGGCATGACCATGGCACTGCATCGATCGACCCTGGAAGCGGCGGGGGGCTTGCATCTAAATCGAATTGGCTCCGACTATAACTTGGGTAAGCGAGTGGCAGCAGCAGGCTATCGGGTAGAACTGTCTCACCTAATTATGGAATCCGATACAGGCCGCGAACGTTTGCGAGATGTTTATCAGCGAGAATTGCGGTGGTCACGGACAATTCGCTTTAATCGCGGTAGCATTTATTACACAATCGCCTTTTGTTACGGACCCATTTATTGCCTTCCTTTACTCCTCTTGCAGGGATACCACGATTGGGTGATAATAGTGAGCATCGCTACACTCACTTTGCGTTATGGACAAGCTGCGATCGCAATTTTATCCATGGGCGCTCCCAAATTATTGAGTTGGCTATGGGTACTTCCTTTACGGGATGGCCTGAGCTTTATCGTTTGGCTCGTCGGCTGCTTTGGTCGGCAGGTTTTTTGGCGAGGTCGTAAATTACAGATTCAGGAGGATGGCTTAATTCACGAAATTTAAACCCTTTTTACCCAACCCTTTACAGGAAAGCATTTCAGTCAAAGCTCTTTGTTCCTTGTGATACCCACGGAATATGAAAAGAATGTTAAGGTTGAAGATCAAAGATATCTTTATATCTATAAAGTAATTTTTTAGTTTGTTTGCACTATAAGCCAGATTTCAAGCTTACTGGATTTCAGACTTATAGTCTTGACCCAAGAATTTAACAATTTACCCAAGAATTTAGCGTATTGACCCCAAAACAGGGTTATACCCGTTTGAATTTTTCAAAATAGCCAGTCTGCACAGGACTTATCTCATCATGGGAATTTGCGTATTATCCACTCACACTTCGCCCAGATGGATGTTGCAGGCCATTCAACGATCGTAAGTAAATTAAGTTAAAGCCCCTACAGGGTTCAACCCCTCAGATAAATTACGTTCATCTCCTTATACAATCCAATCGAAAGCATGGAGGCTTTGCCCATGACAGCATTCTTGTCGATGCCTCGCAGCGTCTATGTGCAACAGGGGAATTTACTAGATGCCTTACTTTTTCTTTCCAGAACACTTGCCCGGATGGAAATTCGTCATGTTGTCACGGGAGCTGCGGCCCTTGCCCTCTATGGCTATAGCCAACGGATACAGATGATTGATTTATTAGTCACATCTAGAGGATTGGAGCGTATTCAGAAAATTTTACTCAATCAGCGACTGACATTAGTAGACGCTGATTCTAACCTGTTTTGGGACATTCGCACCGGGTACAGCATCAAGCTACATCTTGTTGAGGAGTTTTCCAATTATCCTCACCTATCGCTAGACGAAATGAATGTAGTGACCTTGGACGAAATTCCAACCCTACCCTTAGAATTGCTACTTAAACAGCGGACTAAACCCAAAGTCTGTAGCGCCACTGCCGCTTAAAAGCACACTCAAGGACATTCAATGCATTTGATCAATTTAGTTTGATCAAGTTAATTTGATCAATGTTAATGATGTGCTAATCAAAAAGACTTTCTATTTCTAGGGATATCATATCAGAATCCACAAGTTATGGGAGAACTTTTTTCGATCGACTATTTAAGTTGAGCAATCCCCAATTTAACTTGCGTTAATTACAAGTTAAATGGCAAGTCAACAACCTTAATCACTAATGCCCAACCGCCGCACGATTAAAGGCTTGCAGCAGATAATGGGGGCGTCGTACCGTTATGAGATAGCCAGCATAGATGAGCAGTGCAGAAAGAATAACGATCGGAAAACACAAGGGCAAATAAAAGGCATGGCGACGATCGCGCTTCACCATCTTGCTGACTCGATCGCGGAAAATCGCCAATTTACCCCGATCACTGATGGTTGGATCATCGGATTGGTGCTCGGATCGGTGCAGCGTAAGAGCCTGGGAAGATCGAGTAGATTGCGGGTTCTCTGCCAGCAATTGCTTTTGCCAATACAAATCATGGCCAATCAATAAAAAGCGCCAAAAAAAATGATTCCAGCCATTGGGGGGAGCATGGAGCGATCGGGCTTGGGGATTTCGCCAAATTGTGTGTCCCGCAGCTAATAACTTCTGGGCATGGAGCACACAGTTCCCGCGATAGAGTGGCAGATTGGTCGGAATGGGATTGTCTAAGAGAAACGATCGACGAAACGCCACATTGTTTAAAAAGTATTGGGAAACGGGTTGCAATTCGGACGCCCCTGAATACTGGGGGAAAATGTAAGTCAGCGCCATGGCTGTTCGATAAATGCCAACGCCATTGGTTGTGGTTTCCCCAGCAACAACTTGCACGTCAGGATTACGAAAACTAGCCAGTAACCTGTGTAACCACTGGCGATCGTAAACACAATCAGAGTCGTAATAGATTACTATTTCCCCTGTTGCCCACTCCGCACCTAACATTTTAGCCGCATAGTATTCTGTGTTCAGAGGCGCAGATTTCACCAGTAACCAAGGGTATTGCTGTTGCAAGTTGGCGAGTAATTCCGCAGGCGTATCTCCACTGTCGATCAGCAAAACCTCATTGGCCAAGCTGGGCGAGGGATTCTGGGACGCTAGGGACGCTAATGACTTCATTAAACCTTGCGGATCGGCAGTGGCCAAATTCTCGGTTTCCAAAATCATCGAAAACGTTGGCCATTCCTCCGCAAGCGCATTGCTATTCATCACGGATCGCGCCTCCCCCTACACTTTCACACCTGCAACCACAGAAGTAGTTTCCCACAAAATTCTCATCAGCAGATAATCTATTTATCACTTTTTAAACATATAGCCAACTTAGAATCAGACAATCACCCCTAGGCTAATAACCATTGACGAAGGAAAATAATTCCAGCAATGCCAATCATGGTGATTAGCATCACCGTTCCCCCTGGTACGAGCAATGGGAGACTGGCCGATGATCGCTGGGCCGATCGTTGTTTCCAAGCCATCGCCGCTGGCAACAGACCCCCTAAAATAGAAATACTGAAGGTTCCGGTATAGTCCAATGCTGTCAGAAAAATTGCAGGATTAAACGTCGAAATCCCCAATGCAGGGAATAATACTAGTGAATACAGAGAAAGTCGTTGTTTGGGACGCTCTATTCTGATTTGAAAAGCATCCTGAAAGAAATCAAGCAGGCCATAGACAAACCCAACAAAGGAAGTCACGATCGCGAATTCAGAAAAAATGGAAACGATGACGCCAATGGCATTGCCTGCTCCGCCTTCTCGCAATAGTTTCAAGGGGTCGAAGCTACCCTGGATTGATTGCACCGTTGCTCGGCTTTCCGGTGAGAGGCTACAGAGAATCACTGCATTCCAGAGTAGAAACATTAGGAGTGGAATGCCTGAACCCACTACGATCGCGCGTTTAATTTTCTGGGAATCCCCTTCTAGTTGAGTGGTGATTACGGGAATGACATTGTGAAAAAATAATGCAACCAACATCACAGAAATTGCGGGGGGCAAGGCTGTCCAATCCTGGAACACCACTTGTTCGATCTGCACTTGCCCGATCGCCAGGATTAATAATCCCAAAAACGACAGCACCACGATCGCCACTAAGCCATTATTAACTCGTTCAACTAACTGCGATCGTCCCCAAAAAAGAATTCCCCCAAATATGCCCGTAAAGACAACGGTTCCTAACCACTGGATTGAGGCCAAGGTGGTCACCAAGTTCGCGATCGCGGCGATGGGAATGAACGGGCTCAATTTTGTGAGCGCTGACAATAGGATCTCGCCACCCTGAGCAATATAGGCCACTAACAGCGCATAGTGCAGAAATAGATAGACAACACCTGCAATCCTAGAGCCGCCTTTACCTAGGGTCTGTTCAATCATCGACAAAAAGCCCAGCGTTGGCACACCGGATTGGTGCATCATCTGCAAATTCACTTCCGCAATCAGCAATCCTGAAATGACGGCATACAACCAAGCCAGCAAGAGCGCGATCGTAGAAGGAATTACCCCAGCGGGCAAGGTCACTGCTGGCAAAGCTAACACCCCCGCTCCGATCGTGGTTCCTGCGACCAAGGCCGTTGCACCCAAGACACTTCCTGGGTGATGGCCAAGTTGCCCTGCAGTAAACGCTACATTGGAAAATAATCGGGTCGGAGGCATTGCAGTTGAAGGCATTGCAGTTGAAGGCATTGCAGTTGAAGGCATTGCAGTTGAAGGCATTGCAGTTGAAGGCATTGCAGTTGAAGGCATTGCAGTTGAAGACATTGCAGTTGAAGGCATTGCAGTTGAAGGCATCCATCATCACCATTGACCGAACAGGGCCGGTAGATTGCGGGTAGATCATAGATTATCCTGCGACTCAATCAATTTTGGGGTCTGATTTTATCGAGGTTTGTCCGCGATCGACCCAATTTTCTGTCTGCGATCGACCCAATTTCAGGACAATCCAGCCCCCCGTCACTTCTCAAACCTAGCTCCCAACAATACAGCTCATCCCATGAACGAATTAACGCTCCTATGAAAATTCTGGTTTCTTAAGATTTAACCCCCTTGTTTTCTGGCTGATTTATCGGAATGATTGAAGAGAAACTGCCGCTATTCCCATCCGCCTTATGTCCTTTAAGCTGCACCAACTCGATCGGCTCCAGCCCAATTCCCCCAACATAGAACAAGTTTTCGAAGCTTACACCACTGAGCTGATTCAGCAATTTTTGGCAGCTCCAGAAGGGCAGGATTGGCTTAAGGTGGGGATGGTGCCTGAGGAGGCCGTCGGCAGTTGGATCGACAATTTTCTGTACTTCAGCTTTTTCTATGGCTTCGGTGCCTTGCCTAAGCTGACCGCGCAAGGCGTAGAAACCCTATTAACTGAAATCTTTCCTCAGAAAATCTCGCTGTGCAACGCGGATGAAGCGGATAGCGCCATTCCTGAATTGATGGCTTTTTGGCAGTTTCTTCAGCGGCAATACAAGCTGACCCAAGCCCCTGCTATTTTGAAGGTTCTTAAGAAACTTCAGCCAAATTTTAAATCCATCATTAATGATTCCAGTAAATTTGGGCCTGCAAAAACCTTTGTGCAAGCGGGATTTGCGGCGGGTGTAGACATGACAGATCCCGAAGCTGTCCAAGCATTTCAAATCGAATTCAACCAAAGGCTCCAAGCGAACCAACCCATGGGCCAACCGATGCCGATCGCTCAGATGTTTAGCCAATTACTCAACTTGATGGAGGCTCCAGGCGTAGAGGAAGATTCAGATCTTGACGAAGATGATGATGAAAATGACGAGATGAACGATTTTTTCCTTGATGATTGGTTTAGCGGGAATGGGGATGACGAGGATGAGGATGAATTAGCCTTTGAGCAACAAATTCGCCAGCACAACTTTGAGGACACCATCAGTCGATTTGTACCCTTTTCAGAAACTGCGATCGCTCAACTCAAAGCCCAAGCCATTGACGAAACTCAGCCTGGTTCAATCATCCGAGATTTCCAGACTCTAATCAGCGAGATCGGACAGGGAGTTGCCGTCAGTGCTGCGCAGAAACAACTTCCCCCCAAGTTTTTGGCAGACCTCAACGATCGCTTAACAAGTCCATTACTCTTGGATTTAGCTCGACCTCAGCAAAAATCCTATCCCAACATTCAAGGACTTTACCTATTGCTGAAGGCCACTGGACTCGCTCAGATGGCTACACAAGGGAACAAACCCACCCTACAGATCAACCCCCAAGTGCTGGAATCCTGGCAAACGTTGAATTTCACGGAAAAGTACTGCACGCTGCTAGAAGCTTGGCTTGTCCGTAGCCATGAAGCCATGCTTGATCCCAAAGCTCGATCTCCCCTCAATGAAGGAGCAAAGGTCTTTCACCACTGGCCGAGCCTTAGTCAGGTCGATGCCATAACATCGAAAAGAACTGCAAAAAAACAAGAATCTTTGGCAGAATCCAGTCTATTGAAATACCACTTAGGGCTGCATAATTTGAGCCTGATGGAAATGTTTGGCTTCGTGACCCTGACCTCCGGAGAACCAGCCAAGGGAAAAGGCTGGAACTTGCAGCAGGTGAACCCAACACCTTGGGGTCATGGCATTATGGAACTTTATGGCCAAGCCCTGCGAGAGCAGGATTTTATCTGGCAGTTTGAGCGAGATCCCTACATTCCTATCAGTGAACTTCAGCCCACCTTGCAACCCTATCTCCCACAATGGCAACACACACTGTGGGTGGACAAACCTGAACAGACTGAGGGCGTTTATGTATTTCGGGTTACCCTCAATAAAGCGTGGCGCAAATTAGCGATCGACAGTCGTCTACCCTTACATCAACTAGGCTTGGCGATTCTGGATGCCTTTGACTTTGACGATCCGATGCACTTAGACATGTTTGAATACGTGACTCCCTACGGTACCACTCAACAGATCCATCATCCCCGGGCCGAGGGGCGTCCCAAAACGACGAAGGTGATGATCGGCGATTTGCCCTTACGGCAAGGTCAATCGATGAACTATATTTTTGATTTTGGTGACTGGTGGGAGTTTGGGATCTTGCTGGAAGCGATCGAACCACCGATCGAAGAACCGGGCTATATCGAAATTCGAGAACGCAAGGGAAAAGCCCCACAGCAGTACCCGGATTACGATGAAACTTGGTGAGCCATTGTCCAGGGGGATGCCGTAGGGCTTTATAGAAAATTGGTTTAAGGGTGATTGTGCAAATTATTGAATTGCTTTCATCAAGAATTCAGCAATTTGGATCAGTTCTCCTTTGTTAAATTGATCCAGCAATGCACGGGCTGCTCCCTTGGGATCGGCAGGAATGGAGATTTGGCGCTGGCGTACTCCAGCAGCGGCTGCGCCATTACCGTTGGATGTACCATTGGATGCGCCATTACCATTAGCAACACCATTGCTACTTACGTTTGCAGGTGTGGCCGGAGCTGGGGCTGGCGTGGGGGAGGGGGCAGCCTTTGCCGCAGGAGCAGCCGCTTGTCCCGCACCCACAAACCTTTGTAAAGCATGGCTGGGCAAAATTTCGCTGGCTCGCCCAGTTAGCCATAGGTCGCTGGCTTGCTTCAGTTCCTTGATAATGAGGGGCGCTAGGTGAGCAAAGCTAGCATTGGGATTCGCGATCGCCCGTTGTGCCGTCTGCATTGTCAACACCCAAGGCTGCGAAGTTTTATCTAATTGCGCCAACTTCACACAGAGCGTCATCAACTGTTGCCGCCCCTTAGGAGTATCTCCTTGTTTAAATAGCTGCAGCATCAATTTGAGAATATTATTGACCTGAGCCGCAGCATTGGCGGGCAGGTTACTAGTAGGTGCCGCAGCTGTTTCTGCTTTGATCAAGCCATTTAAATGCTTACCCAATTCTGCAAAGGCAGGCGTAGAATCTCGTAATGCCCGATCGGCATCTTCAGGACGCAAACCGAAGGGACTTTGCAACGCTTCTACCAAGGCTTTTAGGGCATCAAATCCTTTTAGAAAATGGTCTTCAAGTTTACGATCGATTTTGACCGGATTCTCTTTCAGGATTTTGAAATAATCTTCTAGATGGTGAGCAATTTTTTGAATGCTGTCAAAGCCCAGCATGGCTGCGCCGCCTTTTACTGAGTGCGCCGCCCGAAAAAGCTGATTCATTTCTTCAGAATCTGCCATCGTAGACTGAAGATTGAGCAACCCTTGTTCGATCGTGTCGAGGTGCTCTTTAGCTTCTTCGATAAAGTATCCTAAAATTTGCTGCTGTTTGGTTGATTGCACCACAGCTTGGCTCCCAAGTTTATCAGTAGACGGTGACGACGTTAGAACTCCAAAGTATCTCAGAAATTTAGAAACCGCTGTGACTTCAAACAGTTTGAGAACCATTGGAAGCTCAGCACGAGATCGCGTTTGGAGGATGAACTTTACTTAACCTGATTATTCCCACCACCTAAAGGAACTCACGATATACGCAGGATTTTCAGCCAGTTGACTGAAACAAATCCGCAGCATCGTATCACACAGGAGACACTAAGCGATCGGGCTGCCCCAATGACCGCTTACGCTCATTGGCCAGACCTAAAAATATCGTCTCAAAGGAATATTTTCTACCTCAATTTAAGTCGTGCAGTATTTCCATCAGCCTTCCGTCATTTGGGGAATTGAAGGCTACCTAATAATCAATAATCAACTGATGTCAACGTAGACGATCGCCCAAGTTAGGAACGGCGTACAAGTACAATCTCACGGGGAAGGGTTGGGGGTAGGAGAGTAGGAGAGTGAACAGGGAATGTGATTTTTCAGCAAATTCCTTACCGGACTCGCGATAACCGATCGTAGACCAACGAACAAGTACAAAGGCTTCAAGCCCAAGCACAACTAAACTAAAGAAGATTTCCTAGCAAAATCTCATCGATCGTGATCTCTACAAAACCACGATCGATGAGTCCTTAGGGATTTGCCAAGAAATAATATCCCCTCTTCATCCCCCCACCCTCCTACCCTTTTACTCTCCTAACCCCTATCCAATTGGGATTTTATTTATACGCTGTTCCCTTAGGTCCACTAAATTTAGTCAGCTACCAATGAAAATTGGGGTCGGGGTTTGGCGATTTGGGCAACTTCTCGCAAATGAAAGCAATCAGTTGCATATCCACCATGGCCTCCACGATCGGGGGAGTAGGCGTTGGGGGGGGCGGTGTTTGAGTGGGCGGCGGGGTATCCGTTGGCGGCACAAAAACGGGAGGTCGAGGCCAAATCGGTCGTTTGATGAACTCACCTGGGCGTCTGGCCAAATCTTCATTGGCCATATCTCCTAACTGTTTAAGCAACTCGCCTTTATTCACCTGTGCCGTCAAATCTGACCGCACTTGCACGGATTGCACCTGTTTAAACAGTCGTGCATCCATCGCTTGGAACTTTTGGGTACTGGCCGCTGGAGCCTCCATCCGCACGGCGCGAATTCCACCCAAATCCATCCGCTTCAGCACACTAGGATTAACCGCTACATCCACCCGATCGAGTTTTGGTTGTACCACTGGCTGGGCGGCGGGTGGGGCGGTTTGTTCCGCCTTGGGTTGGATGGTTGCACTTTCTGTCAGTACGGTGGAAATGCCCTTCTTTGCCGCCACGACATCAATTTCCGCCGAACTAATTTTGAGATCTCGTTTGACTGCAATCACCTGCTGCACTAATTGCGGATCGGCAGATTTGAGGGAAATGGCCCCTGCTTCTAGGCTGCGAATCGCCTTGGGGTTCACCGTTTTTGGGATGGGCTTCAGCGGCAACGGGCCTAATAGGCGTAATTTGCCCGATTGCAAATCACTAATCACTTGGCTATTTTTCTCGGAATCTGGCTTCAATTCAATCGTCAGATTGCGGGCAAAAATCATGGACGTGGTATAGGCTGCAAGTTGTCCCTGGGGCGGATTTTGGCCATCGGAGAGCACCGGACGACCATCCGTCCATTTCCAAAACGGACTGGTAAAGAGGCTGGGATCTAACCACGATCGCAGAATCGGGATGCGGGTCAGTTCCACAGAAAGTTTAGTAATTTCTAAATCGACCGCTTGGGCTGTGGTGCCACTGGCCTGATCTGCCACCCGCCGAATTCCATCGGGGGCTTTGCTACTTAGGGCAGCAATCTCGTTGGCATCCAGCGTCAGTTTTGTCCAAGTGTTTTGCCGATCGGGCCGAAAAAAGTCTTCAGGATAGAAGGCTGTCAGATAGAAATCTTGATTTTCTAAATCCGTTTTGTAGGACTGTTGAAACTTTTGCTGCCACTCATCCCAGGCTACCTGGGGCCGCCGCCGCATTAACCGTGAGACATCCCTGAGAGCTTCTTCAATCTCGAATTTGAAGCCCTTGATTGTCCAATCATTCAACGCCCGATCGACCTTGGCTTTGTACAGGGGTTCTTCCACGGTTTGCCAGGTTTGCTTGACTGCCGGATCGGTGGAATGATCCGCCGTTAGCTTGTGTTCTAGATATTCCGTTTGGGCAGTAATGTGCGCCTGCTGATAGGTGGAATAGGTATCAAACTTAGGGGAATCCAGTAAGGCTCTGGCCTGTTGATATTCCGCTGCTTCCGCCGGAGTCCACACTTCATCCACCACCGCTGCTTGGGTGAGGACTTGGTTGTAAACACTCCACAGCGATCGTTGATCCGAATTCCAGACTTGGCTGACCGACGGAATTAGATTCACCAAACGGGCAAAATTGGCGGCTAATTCCTGCTGTTCCTGGGGCGTAAGTTTGGCCGCTTCTTCCGGAATGGCAAAACTTAAATCGCGATTGGATAGCGGAATCGCCGGAAATTGAAATGACAGAAAGCTATTATTACTGGCCAATCCTCCATTGGCATCGGCTTTGCCATAGAGCAATTCTAATTTGGTTAAGAGCGCAGCCACAACATTACTCGTGACTGAACTAGTGGCTGAACTTGTGACTGAACTGACCATAAACACCTCAACAATCTTCCTGCAAGGAGAAAACACGATCGATTCAAATATCCATCACAGAAGTCATAACTAGTGGATTCTCCAGCCCTTGAAAAGAGAAAACCCCAGCTATAACAAAGACCACTGGGGTACATCACTGGGGTCATCATCTGAGAGAACGTTATACCAAATCAATTTGCGATACCTATCGATTCCTCTAAATCCCTCTAAATAAGGGGAACTTTGAGAAAATTTGCCCAAACCTGATTAAGAGGAGATAGGAAGATCGAATTTGTAACAGCGATCAATTAATTCAGTATTAAAAGCTAGTCACGAAGACCCTGGAAGAATCCGCTTCAGAATTTAGTTAAACTCTGCATCCTTCAATTCCGGTAGTGGGTTGGGAGACTTCGGAATGAGGTGATTGACGAAACCGATAATTTGCATTCCCGGTACCTTGAGAGTTGCACCTTTGGCATCACTGTTGTAGTCAGTGCCTTTACTACCGTGGGAATAGCCACCGCTCAGACGAATCGGCCCCCAGCCAACACTCCCGCCGCCACTAACCTGTTTGCTAAATTCACGATAGGCTGAAACAAATTCCGCAGATTCGATCGAGATATTGCGGGCAAAGAGGATCGTTGTAGGATAGCCAACCAAGTTGCCATTGGGCGGTGCTGCGCCATCTGAGGGCATATCGCCATAGGTCCAGCCTTCGCCCTTACGCAGCGTCCAACCCCGATTCATAAAGAATTCAGGATAGAACCAAGGCCGCGAAATCACAATCTGCGCTAGTTCGAAACTTAGTTTGAAGCTGGAAACTCCAAAGTTGCTGGAATATTTCTGGGAAGACCCACTTGCCCCCCCGCCAATGCTGAACAGGCCAAAGTTGACCCCTGCTCCAGCATTCCAAGAGGACGTAGACGATCGGGTGGAACTATTCACTGCCGAATGACTGACGGAGTAATTCGTCCAGCCACCACTGCTGGCAAAGTTTCCAGGAATCAGTGTAGTGTACTTAAAGGTTTGTCCAGCCCCCAATCCACTTTGGTCAGCATCATCATAGAATTCCAACAACCGTTGCTTCCACAGCAGCAAATCCCGTTGCGTAACTTGGTTGATGTAAGCATTCATCTGATCGACTTCATTGCGATAGCCCCCAGATACCCATGCATCCATGGCAGCTTTCACTCTTAGACGATACAGTTGAGCATTATTCGTCCAGTCAGCAACGGCCTGTTTCCCCTCTGGCCCGATCGCACTTTGTGCAGCAATCCGTTTAGCGTTATATTCTGTAGCGGCTGCAATGTATTCCACCATCTTAGAATCATAGGCTTTCTTGACGGGGCCGTCTTCCGTCACTTCCTTTTCCTCATCGGTGATGATATCCTTCACCACTTTTTTGGCCCGCAGCAGGTTGCGGAATTTCTCCAGTTTGGCCTTTTCCTTATCACTTAACTCATAGGAAACGACTTTAGAGAAGCGCAGAATTTCACCATATAGGTGACTGAGACGAGCTTCTGAGGTACTAAAAATCGTTTGTTGCTGGTCGTTATTATAGGTTCGACGCGGATCGGGAATAAAGTCAATTAAATTGGCTAAATTGAACGCCTGTTGCACCAGCAATTTATCTTCTTCTGCATCCTTACCCCCACCTAAACCCTTGGCACAAAAGAGAAAATCTTCTGGCATGAAGGGAATACCGGGTTCGCACCAAGAAACAAAGGTATCTTTAGACGGCGGAACAGTTTGATCACCACCGGTTGTAATTTGGTGTAGTTGACTGAGCAAAACTTTGCCGAGATCATTCAATGTATATGCCATGAGGAACTCCTTAGCAGAGAACTGATGTGTAGTGGTGTAGCGATACATCAATTCTGTCTGCGGAGAAGGCAAACTGACGGTACCCTGGGGGGTAATCTTTCGATCGAATAATCTAGGCCAGAAAAATTGATAACCTATTGGCAAATACTAAAACAAATAATTTAAGCAATGGGATTAAAGAGAACCGAGTTGGCCCCAAGTTGTCCAGATAAAGATCACGATCGGCACGATCGCTAGAACACCTTGAATAACATTACCAACCACAGAACCAACAACAATTCCCAAACCTGCTTTGAGGGACTGTTTTAAATCTTTGCAATAAATAAACTCACCAATCACCGCACCGATTAACGGCCATACTAGCAACCCTAAAATTCCTACGATCGGCAATGGAATCACGCCAATTAAGCCCACGATCATGCCAACGACTGCACCAATTTGGCCCCACTTACTGGCTCCCGCTTGCTTAGCGCCTAGGTACCCGGCCAGTAGATCCACACCAAAGCAAAAGACCAGAATGACGATCGCGGCCACCAAGGCCCACAGAATTTGCTGAAAGCTCGTGACCAAACCCCAAACAATAATGGCTGCAAGAATGATCGACGGCCCCGGTATGCCAGGGATTAAGGCACCCACAACACCCACCGCCATGACCGCAATTAGAAACCAATACAAAATCAGCATAGGAATTCCTACAACCCACAAAAAACCGTGCTGAACCAGTCCTACTTAACCGTTTCAACAAGTCCACTCAACTACATAATGCCTCTAGCTTACGGTGATTTAGGCAAGGATTTCACGTTCTCTGGAATACGGAAAACCACCGCAAGACTGTCTTGATACACGACCTGAAAGAATTGGGGATTTTTCGCCACTTCCAGGATCCCTGGCGGTACCTGACGACTAAAGGGATCGAGACTGATGGCTAAATATTGCGGATGTTCCCGCTCAATCACAGCCATGCCCTCAGCCAACGTCCAATTTCCCGATCCAAGGCTAGAAGCCACAACTTTATTGCGGTAGGGAAACCCATAGAGTCCATAGGGCCGCAAACCAACGGAATAAATTGTGGCTTGATCCAGATTCTGCTGTACCCATTGATAAACGCCACTCGGGGTCTGTCCAAAGGGAAACAGAATGCCATCGTGCCCCGGTAAGCCTTGGGGGGGTTGGTAGCCATTAACCTGTAGCATGAGCAGCAACAGCACCGATCCCCCGATTCCACTCAACCAGGGTAATGTCTGCGATCGCGCGCGTTGACCGGAGGCCGGGTCGATCGGGATTTCTAGCGCCTGCCCCAGCAATCGCAGGTCTGAATGATTGGCCAATCGCGCCTGCCATATCTGACCCACCAGTTGGCTCAACAACCCAATCGCCAAAATTAGCGTCAATGGGAAAATAATGGCACTGTAGCGCAGTTGAATCAAAAACACCTTGCCATTACCCGCCAAATAGCCCGCACCACTGGGCGTTAGCACCAAAGCCCCCAGCGCGATCGCATTCCACCACGCCACCAGTTGCACCCCAACGGAAAATCGCGCAGGCCACCGTTGAGCCGCAACCAAGGTGACGATCGTGATCACGAGACTAGTCAGAAAAATCGCCAAGGCTGGATTCCAGCTATAGAGTTCCGGGTTCAACAGATTCCGAATCATGCTGACTTCCATCGCCGCTTGCAATTGATCCGGTGGCGACAGTTGGCCATCCCGAACCAAATTCCGGAAATACCAAAATCCGCCTAGGCCGATCGCGGGGAGCAACACACGAACCAGGGCCAGTCGTCCCCGTTGCAGCATTGTCCGACCTTGCCAAGGAAGCAGAGCCACTAATCCCACCATGCCGAGGAGGTAATACAGCCCATTCGGCTTGGTTCCAATGAGCCAACCCAAACTGATCCCCACCCCCCAGAGCCACAGCGGCGATCGCAGAGCAAATTGGGTCGATCGGGGTTGCACTGCCTGGAACAGCATCCACAACGCGAGCAGTTCCCAAAACATGACTGAAATGTCGTTGCGGCCAATATCGAAGAGAATTTCTTGAATATTTGGCAAATTCAGCAACCCTGCCAGCAGCACCAGCACAGCAGCACCCGAGAAAACGCGCGATCGGGAAATCCTCAGTTGATCTAATAGCAACCCCGAGACCAACAAACAGCCCCCCACTAACGTTGCCGTCGTCAACCCCAAAGCCCCATCCAACCGCAGCGGCATCATGCTCCACAGATTAAGCAACTCATTGCCCCCCGGATAGTGACCATAGGTACCCTGAATGGGCCACAGGTTGCCCCCATCCAAATAATTCACCACATTGGGTAGATGGAAACTAACCACATCCCAACTCAAAGGATGCACTTGGTGGATTTGTTGCAGCCATTCCTGCAGCAGCGATCGCAGGGGGAGGAAAAGTGCGAGGCCGATCGCCCCCAGCAACGCCCACCCCCGAGGCCGCAAAACTATCTCTGGCTCGATCGGGGTATCGGGTGAAGTTTCTGAAGCGCTCGCATCCATAGCGATCGCATCCATCGAACCTGACGCCCAGCGCGGTAGGACAAACTGGCTCAGCCCTACCAGTCCCAGACTAACGATCGGAGCCGCAATCACTTCCCCCAGTGGATAGAGTAGATGGAGCACTCCCAGTAACAACCCAGTGAAGCTAATCTGTCCCAGCGCCAACGCAATTAATAGCACTAGGGCTGATCCCAGTTGTCGCGGAAAGACCCTAGCCGCAATCCAGGCGGAACTGAGGACAACACACCCACTGGGTAAAAGCAGTTCAACGATCGGTGGCATGATCTGTAGTGAAGGATGGACTTGAAGGCAGGGATTGACTCAGGGTATAGCTCAGCTTCTCGGCCATGCCTGCAATCCAGGTTTCATCCTGTTGCGTATAGCTGCGAGGTGCATTCGCCCCGAGAATCATAACGCCATCTGCCCCGATCGGCTGACAGATGATCCCTTGAATATTCTCTGGAAGGTAGTCAAACTCAATCCGTCCCGGATAGGCTTTGACATCTACGAGGTAAATAGGCTTTTGCTTATCCTGGACCCGCTGGACGATCGGCCCCGGCGTCAGTTCCACCTTGGAGGGTAAAATGCCCCGTCGCAGTAAAATTTTGCCTTGGTAATACAGCACGATCGTTTGAGTCACCGTATTGGTCAGCAGCAGCCGTGACACCCAGGCCAGTTCCGCCTGCACCGTTTCCGGTAAGGTTTTATCCAGGTCAAAGCCCTCCTCGCCAACCAGTTGTACTCGATCGGGCAATTTCGGCTGAATTTGTTGCCACAGTAACCCCGTCAGAATCAGTAACGCACTGAGGATGACCCCCAACGCATCCGATCGCGCTTGGGAATTACTCAAGTCCGGTGTCAAAATCCGGTTCGTCAGCAGTAAAATGCCAGCAATCGTTCCCACCACGATCGGTAACCGTCGCAGCACTTGATTTGGATCGGGCTTTGCCATAGCACAGGTTGATGGATTGATTAGTTCGTTGAAGACTCGTTCGCTTTCCATTGTCCATCACCGATCGCCCACCACCGATCGCCTATTCCCTGACCTCTGCACTTGTCCCTTTTTTGTCCTATCCGCCGCCTTATGTTGAAATTTTTATTGCCGAGCCTCCAAACGGGTTTCCTCCTCGTCCTCCTGCCATTCCTAGGAGAGGCCAAACCCATGACGATGCGATCGATGGATGTGCCCAAGGCCGTGGGCGTGGAACTGTTGCAGGATGCCCCCTGGCTGGTGTTGCCTGAGGCCGATGCGGGGGCTGAGGAAATTGTGCGGCGTTACCTAAATGGTTTGACTGGCCAAGGGTTAAACGTCCAAGAGCAGGGGGTATGGTTGCAGTCTGGCCCCTCCCTGTTGGTCAATCACCAAGGCTCCACACCTCTCTCTGCGGCATCGTTGACCAAAGTGGCCACTTCCTTAGCGGCGCTGTCTACCTGGGGGCCGGATCATCAGTTTGAAACGTTAGTCAGTGCCACTGGCCCTGTGCAAAATGGCGTTCTCCAGGGTGATCTGGTTCTCCAAGGCGGCGGCGATCCGATGCTGGTCTGGGAAGAGGCGATCGCGATCGGGAACGCCCTCAACCAAATGGGGATTCGCCAAGTTACGGGGAATTTGATCATCACGGGCAACTTCTGGATGAATTTTGAACTGGATGGGATGAAATCCGGAACGTTATTTAAACAGGCCATTAACCAAAAAGCTTGGCAAGAAGCGATTCAAGACCAATACGCCCAAATGAAACCGCAGCCCCCAAAACCACAAGTGGCGATCTCAGGGACGGTACTCTACAGCCCCCAAGCTCCCGCTGGCCAACCGTTGCTCCGACGGAAATCCCTTGCCCTGCGTTATCTGATTAAAAACCTCAACGTCTATAGCAATAATTTCATGGCGGAGGGCTTATCGCGTTTGATGGGAGGGGCGCAGGTCACGGCGCAACGGGCAGCGGCAGCGGCAGGAATTAGCGCAGATGAATTGCTGTTGGAAAATGGATCGGGTTTGGGGACGCCCAATCGACTAACCCCCCACGGCGTGACTGCCTTGTTCACAACCCTAGCCCGCTACGCCAAAACCCATAATCTGACGATTTCCGACCTGTTCCCCATTTCCGGTACCGATATTGGCACACTGATCGATCGCTCCATTCCTAAAAATGCCGTGGTCAAAACTGGAACCCTGAATGAAGTCAGTGCCTTGTCTGGTGTTCTGCCCACCCGCGATCGGGGTCTTGTTTGGTTCACGATTATTAACCGGGGTACGAATATCGAAGCCCTGCGCAATCAACAAGATATTCTGCTGCAACAACTGCAAGCCTACTGGGGGACACCATCTCAGCGATCGGCCAGCCTGCAACCCAGCCCCGTCCCCAACGCTTCCGTTGCCAAATTAGGGAGCAGCGATCGGACAGAAGTATTTTCTGGAGGCTGATTTCGGAACTCATGTTTTTTAGCTGTCAAGCCCCACTCCGATTGCCTATGGCCGTTCCACTGGCATATAACTGTCTCTTGCTCGGCCCTCGTTATGAGGAATTTGAATAAGTATTTCTTAAAAGGTTGCGCCCACAAGAGGCGGAAGTGGATTTGCAAAGCAAGCTGAAATGGCTGCAACGCAAATTGAGAAATAAGAAAAAGGGTTCTGCTAACTACCGGAAGGTACAAGCCAAGATTTGCAAACGGTATGAACAGATTCACAACGTTCGTCGCGAGTTCCACTTCTTGACGGCTCACAAGCTCTGTGACGTTGCCGGGATGATCTTTGCTGAGGACTTGAACCTCAAAATGACCAGTCGTGGGGTGTTGGCAAAGCACTGTTTCGATGCCGCTTGGGGTCGCTTCCTGGAAATCCTCAACTCAAATGGGTGTCTTGGAAGCGGGGTGTCTACTTTGCTCAGGTTGCCCCCAATGGGACAAGCCAAACCTGTCCTCAATGTGGATCTCATACGGGGAAGAAGGAACTGAGTGAACGAGTGCATCATTGCAGCGACTGTGGATATACGACTGATAGGGATGTTGCTGCTGCCCAAGTGGTAGAACAGCGTGGTCTTATAGCCGTTGGATAGACGGTGATACTGCCTGTGGAGGAAGGTTGCTTGGCAACCCCGATGAAGCAGGAAAACCCAACCGCGAGGAAGGGAAGCCCGCGCTCTACCCGATAGGGGGAGCGTCGGGAGGATGTCACAATGTATCTCCCTTGCAGATTTGCGCAGAAATAACATTCCTGGCTCCTCTACCGACCCATCCCCTTGGAATTTTATTGGTATGCTGTTTCCCTTAGGTTGCTAGCCAATTAGGTTACTAGACAATGCATAACCCCCTTGCCGAGATCGTCCGTATCGGATCTCAACAAGGGGGCATTTAGCGTTCATTCCTGATTTAGCATTCTTAATGGCTTTCACAAATTGGTTCGATGCAAGATCCAATCCGCTCTGCCATTGAATTCAGTGAATCATGTTCTCGCTATCCGAGAGACTTGAGATTCAGGGTTCGTTGCAATTCTGCTAACTCATCCCGATGAGCCTTTACAGTAATTAAACTCTTCCCCGATCGAATAGCTTGCTCCGATTCAATTTTCAACGAAACCTGTTCATTCCGGCCCGCTTTTCGCCAGTAAAACACACCGGCCAATGGCGAAAAGATCAATAACCCTATCCACAAACCTGTGAAGTCAGGCAACAAAAATGAGAGCACAAGAACCAAACAGAGTGCACCCAACCCTGCTAGCAAGGAGAGAAATCCTGCTAGGAACAAACTTGGACGAACCCAGCCCTCGAAGACAACAGAATTTGCCTGAGCATCAATCTGTGATACACGGTAAGCGCGCTCTGCAAAATATTGCTTGAGCTTCGCCAGCAATGAATCTTCAGATTCATCTGAAGTTAACTGGATAATCTCTGTACGATCTTTGACTGACGCTCGAATAAAAAAGCCTAGTCCGATCGCCAGGAGGAGCGTGAGCAAAAACGTAGAGACTAAGACTGAATGGCTCATGGTCAGGCAACGGACGAAAGTGTTCTCACTCCACTCTACGCTGGGTTTGCCCTCCCGAAGCAATTCGGTTATCCCTACCTATTTGACTGAAGCGTTAGCTTCCCGCTTAACGGCATACCCCTCCCAGAGCTTAGCCAAGTCCTCGGCTTGTGCGACTGCATCCGGGCGGATTTGGTACATCCGGCGAGGACGACCACGCCCCTCGACCTTCTTCCAATAGCCCGTAACCATTTCATTGTCTTCCAGAAACTTCAGTGCACTGTAGAGCACGGTGTCTGAAAGTCGGTACAGTGGATGGTTTTGTTCTAACAGCTGAATCAGCTCCGTTCCATAGGAATCTCCTTTGAGGAGCACCGAAAACACATAGCAAACGGCTAATTCCTTATTGAGATAGAAAGGAGGTGGATCCTTAAAAAATTGGTAGATATCCTCAAATTTCATGGTTTTTACATCCAAATAACAGTGACAAAGAAACTCACCCTAGGTTGATAGTGTGGAGATGAATTGCGTGGATCTAGCAGTTGTTCCTTCCACAATACGAAGCTAACAAACGCCTTTAGACCCTACGTCCCTCTTAAGGGGGAAATTTACCTCCGACGTAAAATATGTAAGAAATCGATTGTTGGCAACTCACATCAGGTGCAGTGTGAATCCGCGTTTCAGAGTAGAATTTTCCCTAATCTAAACTAAACTAGGGGGTTCCTGTCATTCGTAAAAACTACTGACCGTAGAAAAAATGACTCCGTTAAATTACTGAACTCTAAATCGCCTTAACTTGGAGTTAACAGAGGATCCCGACACTTTAGAGACTTTTATACTTTAACAGTGTGCTTTTTTTTATCGGGATGTGACACTTTAGGTCACAAGACTTTAGATTTTACGATCTGCAAGAGAGATTATCTGAGCTGATCAATCGTGATCCTTCTAGCACTCTCAACGCCACACAACTTCAGACGTCTCCCGGTTTTTCTGGCCCAAAGGGTGATGTTCCGAATGGCCTCTAGGTTGGCGTTAAACAAGACCGGCTCGAAGTGCTACCACGGCTGCTTGCACCCGATCGTCTACGGCTAATTTGTTCATAATTCCCCGGATGTGGGTTTTGATCGTATTAGTACTGAGATACAGTGCATTGGCAATTTCTGGATTACTGTAACCCTCCACCATCAGTTGTAGGACTTCCAATTCGCGTTGTGACAATTGCCCAATTGGGGTGGGGCGGGTGGGTGGCTTGAGATGATCAATGACACGGCGAGCAATTTGTGGATCCAAGTAAGTCGCTCCTTCTTGGGCAACGGAAATTGCGGTGACGAGTCGATCCACGTCTGCGCCTTTAATACAATAAGCATCGGCACCACTCGACAGCGCGGCAATGATTTCTGTGTCCATCGTATGGGATGTCAGAATGACCACGCGCACATTGGGTAACTTGGCCCGAATTTGCTGGGTGGCTGCAATACCATCTAGCCGAGGCAATCCAATGTCCATGACAATCACATCGGGCTTCAGTTCCAAGGCCATTTCGACCCCGGTATAACCATCAGTGGCCTGTCCAACGATTGTGTAATGGGGATAATCACTCAAAGATTGTTCTAGCCCCAATTGCATCATGGGATCATCTTCCACAATGAGAATGCGAACTTTTTGGGATTCACTCAAGGTCATGGATTCTGGGGTATAGAGAACTTAAGAGATTTGATTGGATTATGCCTGATTCTACGAAGGATGCTATAGATTCGTAGAAGCTCTACTGTTTTCTCCCCCTAAAATTCACGCTTAAATGCTGAATTCTATCCCTTGAGCTTCTGTTTTTTTGACTTCATTAGAATCTTCGAAGTTTTTTATAGACCCTGCTTAGGAATGGTCGGTATGACAAGCCAACTGGATAATTCTCCCTCTCCTCCCAACTTGAAACAAATTTCCAAAACCTTTCGCTTTGTGGGATGGTTCAGTTTCTGGGCACAGCTTGTCCTTGCGATTATTTCCGGGCTGATTTTTATCTTTGCAGTTCTATCTGCGGCAGCTTTTTCCCGATCGGCGACTCCCGGCTCCTCGGGGGCTAATCCAGGCACGGGGGGCGGAATTTTCTTCGCAACCTGTAGTTTGTTTGTTTTGGTCTATGGCATCTATCGATCGTTTCAATACGTTCAACTCGGTCGTCGTCTGCGGGAAACCAACCCCAGCTTTCGGCCCAAAAAATTAGAAACTGTCCAGTTCCTCTGGATGAGCTTAATGGTGCGAGGGGCAGGGTTGCTGTTAGCCGTCATGGCCGGAGAAGCGATTACCGGAGTCCTTTTAGGTAAAGCCTTTCTCTCCATGGGAGCTATTTTTAATCCCTTGGCGATTAATCAAATTATTCAGCCACTGGACATTTTTCTGGTGCTGGCCAATACCCACTTGATTACAGCCCACTTTATTGGCAGTGCGGCATCCCTGTGGTTGCTCAATCGGATTAATCGCTAGGTCGGCGTTCTAACTTCCTACAGAACCTGCTGAATCAGCTCCAGACATCTAGAGGATCCGTTGGATTAGGGGTTGGTGCAGCTTGGGGAGGAAGTAGTAGATGTTTGCGGGAGCCGGGAATGGCAAAAGCGAGGGTGACGGCGTAGGCCAACATGCCGTTACTGTTGGTAAAGGGGGGCATGAAGATGGGCAGCACTAGCCAGAATTTACCCAGGGCGTTTGCCTGCTGAAAGCGATAGAAGAAGAAGGGAAAATACCAAACCAAACCCATGATCCAGGTTTGGGGATTAAAGAGATGGATCGTGTTCAACAATGAGTAAAATTGCTCATCTTCTTTGCGGGGTCGCAGAAAATAGAACAGGACTGCAAAGGCGATCGCACCCACGGTCAGGGCCAGAAACGGTTTTCCCCGCAAAAACGGGTTCATGTAGCCATGGACAAAATCATGGGTCACTAGGAGCTTGTTGCCTTCGATCGCGAAAACGAGGCGATTCAGCACCGTTTGTCCCAGGGTTTGTATGGGGTAAGGATTGACAATCTGCCCCAAGATATCCGGAAAGGTGCGTTTGGCAAAGTTGAGGTAGACGGGATAGCCAAAGTAGAACAGCGGCAAGGTTAGAAAAATCAGAATACCGCCGATCGTCGCGGCTACCATGCGAAATTGCCGTTTGACAAGGTAGTAGAGCAGTGCCACAAAGGGAAAGATTTTAATCAAACAAGCCATGCCCAGCATCAGTCCCGGCAGAATCGGTTGTTTGTTGGCCTGGTGGGCATAGAATGCTGACACCGTGAGACAGCACACCAGAATGTCGATTTGTCCCCGTTCAAAGCTGGCAAAGGTGGGAAAACTCATGAGGGCCAGGACTAGCACTGCGGGGGCAACTGGGGAGCCCTGATGGCGTAGTAGTTGGAAAAATAAAAACCATAAGCAGAGCAAAATAAAGACGCTATACACCACCTTGGCAGTGCCGTAGGGCATCCAGCTAACAGCGGTCATCAAAAGGGCCGCGAAGGGGGGATAGATAAACCCTGACCAAGGCCGACTTTCCGCATTGACAGGTGTATAGAGTTCTGGGTGCAGTCCTACTGGATTAAGGTAAGGATCCAAACCAAGCAGGACCGATCGACCGGCGACGTAGTAAGGCCGAAAATCGATTTGGTAGGACTCTAGGACGATGTAGATCAAAATTGCCGAGGGCAATAGATAGGGAAAATACTCTCGGAAAAAGCGGGCGATCGTTAAACGTGGCATAGCAAGACACAAAATCCCAAGACACGGAGTGGACAGGCACAAGACGCTTCCAGGACTCGTTCAAATAACCCATGTTCTTCAAATAACCTATTGGTCTATCAAATTTGTTTTGAGGGGTTAAAGAAGTTACAAACTGTTGTTTTACTTGAGTTTTAAAGAACTTCTATCCCTCATTCCATGGCTGATAAACCACTATGTACAAATGAAGTTGTTCAAAGGAGTTGTCCAAAAAACTAGTTGTTCAGACACCTGGTTCAAACACCTGGCATTTCAGATGGCATTTCAGGAGACTGACACAGGCAATTTGCTATTAGTCAACACAAAATTAAAGTGCGACTTTCTAGCAACATTTTGTCTTTCCGCAAGATACTTTAGCCCAACTTGCTGGCCTAACCCTGGTTTCGCCAACTTTTTAGCCCAACTTTGTGGAAAGTTTTATGGATTGTTAATTTCGTCAAATTGAGTCGATAAAGGATGTGCCTTCCCAGTGCAACCTCATCGGACTGCCAGAACTCGATCGGGCAAATTTCTACCCGTCCCCCCTTCTTGGTAAAATCAGAGCTTGCGAAATTTTCCCCATGCGTGCGGGCAAAGGAATTAAGGAGAGATCCCAACTATGGCGCGGATGTACTACGATGCGGATGCAAATCTTGACTTGTTAAACGGTAAAACCGTTGCGATTATTGGCTTTGGCTCCCAAGGTCATGCTCACGCTCAGAACTTGAAGGACAGTGGCGTGAATGTCGTTGTGGGTCTGTACGAAGGCAGCAAATCCGCCGTCAAAGCTAAGGAAGCAGGGCTAGACGTGAAGAGCGTGGCGGATGCAACCAAGGTGGCTGACCTGATTATGATCCTCCTGCCCGATGAAGTGCAGCGATCGATCTATGAAACTCAAATTGCCCCCAACCTGTCTGCGGGCAAGACCTTGGCCTTTGCCCATGGGTTCAACATCAACTATGGTCAAATCCTGCCCCCCGCTGATGTGGATGTGGTGATGATTGCGCCGAAGGGGCCGGGTCATTTGGTGCGTCGTACTTACACCCAAGGGCAAGGCGTACCTGCCCTGTTTGCGGTGTACCAAGATGCTTCCGGCCAAGCGCGGGACAAGGCCATGGCCTATGCCAAAGGCATTGGCGGTACTCGGGGCGGGATTCTGGAAACCACCTTCCGGGAAGAGACTGAAACCGATTTGTTTGGTGAACAAGTGGTGCTTTGCGGTGGCTTGAGTGCGCTGATTAAAGCTGGGTTTGAAACCCTAGTAGAAGCTGGATACCAGCCGGAGTTGGCTTACTTTGAGTGCTTGCATGAAGTGAAGCTGATTGTGGATCTAATCGTGGAAGGCGGTTTGGCCACCATGCGCGACAGCATCTCCAACACCGCAGAATACGGTGACCTGACCCGTGGGCCGCGCATCGTGACGGATGACACCAAGCAGGAAATGAAGAAAATTCTTTCCGAAATCCAAACGGGTCAATTTGCCCGTGAGTTTGTCTTGGAAAACCAATCGGGTAAACCCGGATTCATCGCGATGCGTCGTCGGGAAGCTGAGCACCCGATCGAAGAGGTCGGTAAGGATCTCCGTGCAATGTTTAGCTGGCTGAAAAAAGCCTAATTGCTAGCTGCGTTAACGCACTGGCTTCAACAACTGTTCTCACCCAGGGGCTTGGTGAATGCCAACCCCGCCACGGCCTTGCTTGTTGCTATGCAGGGTTGGGTGAGGATGGTTTTCTAACTCGAGTTCCCTAATCTCAGCAGTCACTACCGCTTTTGTTCCATTTGTTGCACGGCGTCTTCCGTTCGAGCGTTGGGATTTCTGGGCTTCCAGTTGGGGAAGAGGTTAATCATCATTTGGTCGATCGAATTGCGGGCTTGCAAACTGTAGCGCCCGATCGGCTGAGGCAGTACTTGATCCCCAAAGCCAATAAAGGCAATCACAACCAGCAAAATCACAGCTACAGGAATCTTTTTCATAGTGTTACTCTCTGGATGTAATTTAAGATGGCAGTCCTGACTTCCAACCTTCATCCTGCACCCTGAACTTGCCAGCGATCGGTGTTGGCAAGGCGTATGCAACCCCTTCAGATCTAATCTACCCACTTGTCTAATCTACCCACTTGCAGCACGAGATCTTAGGCTTGATACATGGTTTTCTGTATTTGCTGGGGATTCACTGGTATTTGCGAGAATGACGCTTTTGTAGGGTGGGGAGAGAATTCGGTCAATATTTTCTGAAAATGCCCATTCTGCAAGCCGGAACTACAACCAAGTGAACTGTAAAGTCGGACGAGAAGAGTCCTTCTCCAACCCTCTATACTGCTAGTAGACCTTAGATCCTACGGTTGACTATGAAATCTTCCAATACTTGCCCTGTTCCGATAGAACAGCGCCCTGTTAATGAGTTTCAGGCGTTGTCAGAATCTTGGTTTTTTAAGTGGGCTATGTGTCGGGGGTGGAGCTTTGCTAAACCGTTAGCGATCGCCTTTATGGCCAATTTAGTGATCTCGACGCCGATCGCCGCTGCAAGTTTTCCCTTCCATAAATTTCCGTTGGAATGCATGTTAGTGGCTGCTGCGGGGGCTTGCTTGCTTCCTTGCTTGCTTCTAGTACGGCTGTATCTAGGTTGGCGTTATATCAAATCCCGTTTGTTGGATCCGAAAATTTTCTATGAAGAGTCCGGGTGGTACGATGGCCAAATCTGGCAGAAAACTCCGGAGTTTTTAGACCAAGATCGTCTAATCGTCACCTACGAAGTTCAACCAGTATTACATCGGCTTCAGCAAGTACTCGTTTTTGCGATGGGTGTTTTTTTTGGACTTGTCATTGCTAGTATTGGCTGGGCCTTGCTGGATTAAGTTTGCTTTACATAAAACTGCCCTTTTTTAAGACTCTGGAATTAAGAAAGAGAAATTAAACCGTAGTTCTGGAGCAAAGTCGCCATCTTGGTTTCTAATTTGTAGTGGTGCAACTTTGTACCACGATCGTCCCACAATTTAGCTTGTTGTAGCTTGTACCGATGACTAGAGGAAGAAAAACAGAAACCGCAGAACTAGAAGTTAAATTGCTGCGGGAGGGCATTGTTGAGTCGGTACACCATGTCCATGCCACGGTCTGTGACGATCGCGGACGGGTGCTTTTGGTGGCAGGCCAGTCAGAACTAGAAAGTTTTGTCCGCTCTTCTCTCAAGCCTTTCCAAGCGCTCTGTGTCACGGCCACAGGAACGATTGAGCGCTTTGGCCTGAGCGATCGGGATGTTGCGATTATTTGCAGTTCCCATCGGGGCTTGATTGAGCAAACGCGCCAAGTTTTTAATGTCCTATGGCGTGCGGACATTGATCCTTCAGCTCTGCAATGCCCTGTTCCTGCGGGTAAAACCAGTGCGTTGGAGTACAACTGTTCCGGAAAACATGCGGGGATGTTAGCCGCAGCCAAACAGTTGAGTGTTCCGACATCGGGCTATTTGCAACGCAACCACCCAGTACAGCAGCTCATTCTCAATAAGGTTGCAGATTTACTCAAAATCCCTCCTGCCGAGTTTATTGTGGCAAGGGATGACTGTGGGGCACCTACCTACTTTATGCAACTGCGGCAAATGGCGTGGTTGTACGCCCAGCTTGCATCCGGGGAAAGTTTAGAGCTAGAACGGATCCTGCGGGCAATGACCCATTATCCTGATCTGGTGGCCGGCAGCGGAGAGTTTGATACTGAATTGATGCGGCTGACGAATGGTGAACTTGTCAGTAAATCGGGAGCGGAGGGCGTTCAGTGTGTGGGTCGGATTGGAGAAGGGATGGGTTTGGCCATTAAGGCGATCGATGGTGCAAAACGGGCTAAATATGCAGTTGCGATCCATCTTCTACAACAAATGGGCTGGATTTCTCCGAACGTCGCAGATGAGCTGTCCGATCGTTTCATTGCTATTGGAGAGTTCAAACGCTTAGAAGTGGATGGAGAACTCTCGCTTCTGTAGGTTTGTAGTATGAGCTGAATTTTGTAGCGCTTCTAGGGAATGCCGAAGGAAAAGGGCACCTCCCGCCCTCTCCTTTCACGGCATTCCGGTTAGATTTTTGCGCGAGCTACTGTAACTGTAACTCCGATACTGGAACTCCGAACCGTCTAGGACTCTGTTGAGGGCATTTCCGATTCTGAATCTTGGGGAGTCTCGCTGGCACTGCTGGCCTTTGTTGCTTTTTCTTGTTCTCGCTGCTCACGTTTCTTGCGTTCGGCTTCCACAAACTCTGCCATGGCTGCCTGGGCTTGACTCACCTTTTCCAGATTGCTGCGGTAGAGTTCTAAGTCTTTTTGCAACTTGTCCGGTGCTAAGTTTAAACCTGTTCCCAATTTGGTCAATGCGGCCTGTAGCTTTTCACTATCTTTGACGGCTTCGGCATCCAGCTTTTCCAGCAAGGTATACAGTCCAATTGCGAAGAGACGGCTATATTTAAATTTTGGGTTGCCGGGAATTTGCTGCAGGGCCGAGAGGGCTTCTCCCCCTTCCGTTAGCCCCACTAAGCCATCCCAGGATGTGCTTCCTAGGGAATTGAGCAGGCGATCGGCGTCTTGGCGATACTGCTGGGGATTGCCATCGACAGCTTGACAAATTGCAGTGAAGATTGATGCTAAATCCTGCTCAGGGCGATAACCTTGCATGAATCTATCGAAGGACGTTACCACACCCAGCGCATAGATGGGGTCATAGCGAAACTCAATATTGACGGTTAGCAGATGCATTTCCACCATCAATTCCTCTACCACGCGACGGTAAATGGAGTTCACCGGGCGGGTATGAAGACTATAAAACGTGCGCTTGGCATCGGAAACGGTACGGACAGTATTCACGGTAACTTCATCTGGGCAACATCCCTCATTGTGTCGCTTTGGGGGGAGTTTTGCCAAGGGAAATTTACGGGAAAGGGACTCGAATCAAGGTTCTAACTTTGCGAGAATCCTAAACTTTGTGAGAATCCTCATTGCGAGAATCCTCACTGCTATCCCTCGGCAGGCGATCCTAGTAACCCATCCAATTGCCCCGATCGATCCAAGGCATACAGATCATCACAGCCGCCGATCGCAACATGATTGATAAAAATCTGAGGAACCGTACGCCGCCCATGGGCTCGTTCGGCCATTTTGACCCGAGCAGCTCCATCGCCATCAATTTTGTACTCGGTAAAAGCAACTCCCTTCCACCGCAGCAATAATTTGGCTCGAATGCAATAGGGACAGGTTTGCCAGGTGTAAATTTCCACGATCGCGCGAACCTGCTCAGATGCCTTGCCCGTCAAGAAATTGAATAACATACTAGAATTCTGATCATCTTACGATTCTGATCGTTGCCTACGTCTTCCAATTTTGCCACGACTCCTGTCTCTGTAGAGCAACCTTGATAAGACTCAAAAGCTTTGACAAGGTTCAACTATTGGAGAAAAAAAAGACGAATGTGAAGTAGAGATTGCTAGAATAATCAAGAAAATATTTCATCTACACTTCCTAAGATGTAGAGTGTAGCATTTGCCGAAATGTAGTATGCGCTTTTACCAACCTAGCTTACGTACTGGACAGTGCAAAGTTATTGATACAACTTCATTGTTGCATCAAGCTGCTAAATCAAGAGTCATCTAGGGAGTAGATTACTCGATTTTGTTGGCGAGTAATTGAGGCAGAAGTAGCCTGTGTCTACTTCTCAAAAAAATCAGGGGCAGTTGATACTGAATCGTCAAGCGGACAATCTGTTCAGTTGGATAGCCATGCTTAGGCAAAGTGCGGAACCAACGGGGAAAGTGATTCCATACCGATTGAGGCAGTTCTAGCGCCAGAATTTATAGAACGCCAAGAGCGATCGCATTCAAGTTGACAAAGCGTTCAAAGGCTTCGACCTTTTGCTCGATTTGCTGTTGCACGGCGTCCGTATAGTCTGCTAAACAGAGATTGTTTGGGAACGAGGGTGTTTTCTTCATCGCCTTGAGCCAGAACTGATAGGCAAAGCCGCCCAACAGATGCAGCAACGTTCTGAAGCAGACTTCGACCCTGCTTGACTGACAAAACTAGAAAGCCGGAATGTGCTTGAGGACAGTGAATTCACGCTGCAAGGATTGTTCCGATTGACGGTATGAAGCCATAGTGGGTTCAGGGTCTGGAGC
>NZ_JBLZFX010000019.1:0-50305 GCF_050753345.1 Alkalinema pantanalense CENA528
TCATACAAATGGGTACTTGGAGTCATGATGGTTCGACTGGTTGTGTGGTAACTTCTAGCCTAAACCAGACTCCAACGCCCGTCCCGCTTTCGTTTTATTCCTCAATACTTTTGTCAGTCAAGCAGGCCAGTAATCACATTGCCTTCGGTGCTGCTGGTGGCGTTTTCAAAAACTCCGGTGTTATCAATTTGGAAAATGCCTGTAAACCCAGAATTCAGGGGGTTGGCTGTATTCGTGGATTGAAATGCCGCAATTTGTTCTCCACTCTGACTGAGGGAGAGATCGGCGTAGTTGCCCCCCGGCCCAATGGCTCCAGACTTCGTCCAGGTAAAGCTCGCAGTAACGTCCAGACTGCTGATGACTGTGCCTGCGGCAATGGTTGAATTAACCGTCAAACGAATTAGATTTTCATTGCCATCGCCATCAGTCGCTGATGATCCCCGAAATGCTGAGCCCATCCAACCGTTATCGGTGAAGTAAATGACGGTGCCTGCTTCTAGGGGAACCAAGTTGACAAAGGAAAAAGAATCAGGAGATCCGTTGGTGATGTAGCCAACGATCGCAATGTCGCCGGGAGTTAAGATTGTGGGCATGATCTCACGTGGTGGGGAATGAATTGACTGAGATTTACTGACTGAGATGCACTGGCTGAGATTTACTGACTGAGATGCACTGGCTGAGACGAACTGATCTAAGGATCAAGTTTTGTAATCCCTGGAATACGGTCATCAGTCCATGACGGCTGTGACTCGTCAGCATTAAAAAATGCCCACAAGAAAAAAGTACAGCAATGATTACTGCACCTATCCGCTATGGCGAATGACTGTCACTCAGGGGCTGATCATCAAGGGGGAACTCAAGGGTTCTCAAAAACTTTTTCTTAGCAAGGTTCTTGGAAATGTGTTTAGCAATATTGTCCTCGGGAATTCTGCTAGTTAATTTCCCACAGTCAATTTAAGAACTTGATAAGCCCTTGTTAAGTTGTATGAAAATATACTGAATCTTCACAACTGGAGTTGAGATTAAGGGGCAGAGAGAAGGCCCCAACTCCCTTGAGGAATTGAGTGATCCAGCCAGAACAAAACCCTTAGCTATTAACCAGGCTTTTTCTGGTCGGTTTTGGGGTTGGCGAATGCGACGAGACCGGGGCTGGCCTGGAACCCAACCGGGCGACTTTCCATGGGGTTTAGGTGCAGGTGCCGGGGTACCAATCCCTGCTAAAACTTGAGCAAAGACATTGCAACCCAACCTGGCAAGAGGTGTTGGGTGAGGCAAGGGAGGCGGAAATCTTGCACCTCCGCTTGTGCTAACCACCACTGCCAACTTGACGATTAAGCCTTCTAACCGCTTGGTAGGGATTGGGCACAATGAGGAACCGCCAAGACAATTACAGCAGCGATATGGGGCCATCCAGAAATCTAGCGGGCTTTGTGCTCCAAGTCAAAGGCCACCAGGGGGCAACAATCCGTGCAACTCACCGCATCCTCATCCAGGAAACTCGGATCGCCCTCTCGATCACCGCCTCAATGGTCTACGATCGACCAGAGGTCATCGGGTAATCCATTTCCGCAGCATAGGCGATGAGTGCAGCCTTGATTTTTTCCGGGGATATTGGTGGCCTGACTGATGTAGAGCAAGCTATCCGTTGTCCAAGGCAACTAGGGAGTGGAACTTTACTCAGGTTCAGGGATTTGTCACTTACCAGCGCTTACGTTCAGCGATCGAGAAAACCTCGTTGTGTTTTGTCGTGTTTTGTCGTGTTTTGTCCTGAAGTTAAGAGAAAAGATTGACATACACAAAAAATATGTATTTAATACACTTATATGCAGCTTTTAAGGCTGAATATACCCGTTGATTTTTCGTAGACAGAGTTTCTCAACACCTCTCAATCGACGCTGATTGACGAATCAGTTCTGTTCTTATTTTTAGGTTCGCTACAAAGTCCTCACAACCAAAGAATCAGGGAGGTTTGTGTCATGCTACGCCCCCATCGTCCGTTGATCGAAATTCCGGGTCATCTTCTGAAGTATTTCTGTATTGGAACCCTTGGGTTTATGGTTGCTCTGTTGATTTTTGGCGCGATCGGAGCGACTTCCATTATTCCCGCCTTGCTGAGTGCTTTTGTTCCCATCCTTGGTCGGCTTTTGGCGGTGATCTGTTGTCTGATTTGCATTGGTGTGATTTGGGAGTCGATTCGTTAGTCTTACCCATCCATTCAAAAACTTTTGGAGGTCAGATATGTTAGGTCAGTCAGGTTACTTGGCCAGAGCGTATCGCCGGGGATTGCCGAGGTGGGCGTTCTCTCGATATTCCCGTCAGGCTTTGCCCCGCCGCTGCCGATCTGTCTCAAAAAAACAGGCGATCGAGATCGATCGGGTAACCGTACCCAAAGCAAGATCCTCCCCGCCGATCGTCCCGTTGCCCCTGTCCTCTGATGATCCATCGGCAACTCAGGATGGGGAGGAAGAGGAGTCTACTAGCTCGTTTTTTGCGACTGTCTAGGCTCCTTGGCTAGAGAACCCTGCATAGATTGGCCTCTTGACCGATCGGATCTATGCAGGGTCGGTCTCGATGCATATGCTTTACGCCTCAAGTACATAATTTCAGATTAAAATGTATATACAAATTTGTTTTAAAAAATGTTTATTTTTTGGAATATGTTCAAGCTGTACGGATTTAATAGATACACCCATGCAACATTGGCTCTCAGTCTAAGCAACTGAGAATTCTCTGGGGAAAGTTCTATTATCCATTCAGTTCACCAAGGAGGCATCAAGTATGCCAAAGGCTAAAGCAAACAACGAGACCGATGTAGACAACGATCGAAGTCGCACAGGTGCACGAGCCCAGCGAAAACGTCTCAATCTTGATCTTGCGCCGGCTGCCTATGAGTCCCTTCAGGAGTTGGCGGAAGAGTCAGGCAAAAATATGGCAGAGATTCTACGAACCGGATTAGCTTTGTATGCGATCGCTCAGGAAGCCAAAAGCCAAGGACGGAGTTTAGGCGTGATTGAAGGCGATAGGGTGATTAAGGAAATTGTCATTCCTGATTAAGTTACAAGTGAATGATGATGTAATTAACACGCTTGCGGCTGAGATGGCTGCTTAATTCCATTCTGCTAGAACCAACCTATAATGCACTAATCTCAAAAAATCTTGTTAACAGCGGGTTGAACAGGATTGAAACATTGCACTAAAAACTGCATGAAATATTGCATAAAACATTGCATGAAACATTAGACTGCATGTCTTGAAGGTGGTTTTCTAGACGTTGAGGTATTCCTAGAGAGCTGATGAAATCAGTTTTTTGGAGGATATGAAAATGTCTAGGGAACTACCTCAGTTAAAGCTTGATGAGTACCTGAGAGAAAAGGGATTTACCCAGGAGAGTTTTCAAGTCAGTGATCCGGATGAAAATCCGATCGGCAAAATTGATACCCGTCAAACGGTTGAAAAATTACAAATTGGCCATGATGACCTTGACCTGAAAACCGATGAAGGCCGCAAAGGGGCGGAGCTTCAGCATCGTATCCACTCGCGATCGACCATTTTGAAAGCATTGGTGGTGCCCATGTACATCATTCCCCTGTGGTTGATGGTCATCCTCTCACTGCCAGCTCTCAAGGTTAATGCCTACTCAGAGAAGATGCAGTTCACTTTGCTGGGTGCACTGGCATCGGATGTGATTGGGCTCTGTTATGTCGTCACTCGGGATCTATTTCCTAAAGGCTCATCTAGTCAGGATGAAGACGACAAAGCTGAAGACGAAACGTGAGAGCATCCCTAGCGATCTGGGTATTCCTCGGGATCCTCTTCTGGATCAGGGACGGCATCTTCAGAAATCTGAATGTCATCCGGATCAATGCGAATAATTTCTTGTTCAAGATTAAGGTTGATGCTATGAGCATGTAAGCAATTGTTATCTAAATCTCTCCGCAACTCACTAACATTATGAATATTTTTGCTTATCTTCTTGATAAACATTTTGAATTCCTTTTGGGTTGAGACGTTAATCTCCGTTTGTAATCGATTCTTTTGATTCATTAATTGTTCATACAGGTTCTTTGCAATCTGGCCCCTTTGCATTAAGTAATTAACAATTTCATATCTTCCTTTCGTTTGAAAGCCGCGAATTACATCTTCTAGGCGGTAGATCGACTCTTCCAGGCGCTCTAAGGCATCTTGGAAATCGGATAATCGATCGTCAATATCCGGTTCATGGATGCCCGAAGTGGGATAGTTGAGATCGCTCTCTACTTTCTCCCAGAAACAGCCTAAACGCTCTAAATGAGCCCGTGTTGTTGCAGAAATTCCCTGGTTCGAACCGAAGCAGGTTCCCTGAACTTGGACATCCTGCCAAACTGCTCCCAGACAATCGGTAAAGCGCAGATCGGCCCGGTTGAGAACCGCTTCGCTAAAATCCGTATGACAAGCGTAGGCACGGCAGAAATAGGCTTGGGTCAAATCAGCTTGAGAAAAGTTCACCCCGACTAGATAGGAACTGCCGATTCGCGTATGGCTCAAATTGGCCCGATCGAAGGATGCCCCGCTCAGATAGGCTCGGCTAAGTTCGGCGTGACTGAGGTTGGCCTGGGTCAAGTTGGCATCGCTTAAGTTAACCCGATTTAAATTAGCCCGCCGCAGATCGGCTTCGGTTAAATTGGCAGCGGCGAGCTTCGATCGAGACAGTTTTGCCCGCTGGAGGTTGGCCTGGGATAAATCGGTATCGCTGAGGTCGGCTCCGGTCAACTGTGCCCGTTGCAGATTCGCCTCCCGCAGAATCGTAGACGAGAGGTTGGTGCGGCTCAGGTTGGTATCTTGCAACGAAGCTTGCGTTAAATCCGCTCCTGTTAGGTCAGATTCCTCAATCTTGACCTGATTGAGTAGCGCATTCCGCAAAATTGCATAGCGCAGATCGGTACCCCGCAGATTGGCATGGTTGAAATTGGCACAAGTGAGGTTGGCTCGCTTGAGTTTGGCACGGCTCAATCTTGCACCTTGCAAGCTAGCATTCGAGAGATTGGCACTCTTGAAGTAAGACCCTTGCAGTTCAGCTCCTTCGAGGTTGGCTCCTTCGAGATTGGCATTTTGGAGGGAGGCCCCAATCAAGACTGCCGAAGCTAAATTTGCACTGTTTAAAATGGCGCTGCCAAACAGTGAATTACTGAGTCGAGCATTTCCTAAGTTAGCGCAATTGAGATTGGCTTCTTCAAAGCTGGCATTGATTAGTTCCGCATACTGAAGATTGGCGGACTGAAGCTGAGCCCGATTAAAGTTGGCACGTTTGGCATAAATCCGGCTCAATTGGGCATGCCGAAGATTCACTCCATGGAGATACGCCCCTTGTAGCTGTGCCTGGGTCAAGTCGGCTTGCTCTAGATTGGCATCCCGTAATGAAGCCCCGCGTAGCACGGTGGCTCGTAGATTGGCTCCGATGAGTTGAGCTTTGGTAAGGAGTGCCCCCCCAAGATCGGCCTGGGTGAGGTTGGCTCCATTCAGGTTCGCGCCTTCAAAATTGGTATTGAGCAAACGGGCTTCGGTGAAGTTGGCATCTTGGAGATCGGCATCTGCAAAGTGCGATCGGCGGGCATGGCAGCGATCGAGTTGCGCCTCCCGCAAGATAGCTTTAGATAGCTTGACGCTAATCAGTTGAGTGATGCAATTCGCATTGTGGGGATCGGGGCGTAGATCGGCTTGCGTTAGGTTAGCTTCCTTCATCACAGCATTGTTGAGCGTGGCTCCCCGCAAAATCGCTTTTTCTAAGTTGGCCTGGATCAGAGTGACTCGAATCAACTCAGCTCGACTGAGATCAACGCCGACTAAAATCGCGTTCTGAAGTTTAGCGCCCCGGAATTCGCCATAGATTGCCGTCGCTCCGGTGAGATCCGCATGGGAAAGATTGACGCCTCGCAGCACTGCATAATTTAAATTCGCCGATCGCAGTGTTGCATGGGATAGCTTGGCAGCCCCACAATCTGCGTGTTCCAGGTTTGCATGGTCGAGGTTGACCCCTTCTAAATCCGCACGACGTAGGCAGGCCCCCGTTAGGTCAGCATCCCTCAGATTTGCGCCTGTGAGGTTTGCCCCCCGCAGATCCACATTCCGCAGAATGGCTCCCTGTAAATTAGCCTGACTCAAATCCATGCGACTTAAATTTTGGCCAGTCAGGTCTTGGCCTGCAAAGTCTTGTCCAACGTAGCTTCCACCAGGAGTTAACTGAGCCATAGAATGCCACCTTCCCAGGCTATAAGCTAAGCTAAATTTGTATCTGGAATCACAAACTTGTTGCTTAACCAGATATTGTTAATTTGGTAACAGTAAAAAGTCCTGCGTACAAATTGAGCATTCTTTGTAGTATTTATTACACTGATCCCAAAGCTGTAGCCGAGAAGCTATATAGGGCAAGCTTTTTGAAAAATACAGAAATTGCTAGCAGCTTGGGGATCAGAGACTAAGTCAATAGATGCTTACCAATTTCAATAAATCTTTGCTGATCCCCGTAGGGTCGTGAAGGCTATTTTCGAGTTTACTTGGGACGCATCTAGCCCGATCACCCGGATCGATCGCTTAAAAATACAGTCAAAAAATAAATCACTGTAGTGAGCCGTCTCTTATCAGCCGTCTCTTATCATTGGCACCAGACGAGTTGCCACACTACTGGCTGGGCGATCGAAAAATTGCTTAACTTCTTTCCTAACTTCCTAAACTCCGATTGAACCCACAGGCACGATCGGGCAGACTGATACTCAGTGAAGTCTTGGAAATGTCTTGTGCTCTATTCCCTCAGTAGATGAGGACATATCTCTATGTAACTTAATCTATCGCGCCCCAATCTTTAACGATATGCCCCCAGTCCCAAGCCCTATTGCAAGCCATGGGCTTTAAATGGGAGATTTCGGTACTGGGGAAAATCTATAAAACGCTGAACCTAGAGCCGTTTACCGATATAGCCTATCGTAGACCGTGCGCTTTGAATTGGCGTTTCAATGTGACTTAACGATTTATCCTAAGGTCTGCGTTTTCAAAATTTAATTGGACGACTAATTGTGGACGACTAATTGAGATTTCCAAGACGTAGCTGACTCCCTAACTCTGATCGGTTCATTCCTCGTTTTGGGGTTAGGGAAATCAAAATGACGTTCTCTCAATTAAGTTCAACGGTTAGAAGACCAGAGAAAGAACATCCAGACCCAAGGAATCGTGTTGTTATTAGCATTGTCTGCCATGGCTCACAATGCATATCTGAACAGAATTCCTAACAATTGGTTTCAGGCTTGAACGATCGACAATCCAGCGAATGAATTTCTACTGAAACCGTCATCCATATTCAATTAAGCAGGTATTTATGGCATCTAACAAATCATACCTCTCCAGCCCCAAGTATGGTTATGATTTTGTCGTCGCAACGACTCAGGCTAGCATCAATGCAGGTCTTAAGGAATATCTCGATACGATCGATCAA
The DNA here is from genome assembly GCF_050753345.1 of Alkalinema pantanalense CENA528. Lineage (NCBI taxonomy): Bacteria > Bacillati > Cyanobacteriota > Cyanophyceae > Leptolyngbyales > Leptolyngbyaceae > Alkalinema > Alkalinema pantanalense. The sequence goes on from NZ_JBLZFX010000019.1 coordinate 7,463, forward strand.
CCGACCACCTATCTTTGTTTCCTCGTGGATGACGATGGAAATCCCTCTGAATATATTGATCTCGAGACGTTGAAGCAAAGGACTGGCGGGATTGATCCCTTCACAATCCCCAATAAAACAAAATACAACGATCCTCGAATCACCACACTGACCCAAAATCGGTTTGCGGTGGGCCTCAAGCTGAAACTAGGTCTACCGTCCAGCGTTCCGCTAGAAAACTTACCCCCGATCGTTGATTTAGGGAATGCTGCTAATAACGTAACCTTCAATCTATTTGCCTCTGAGTTCGACATCATTCAGAATAATCCCCCCAGCGGCTGGGGCGGAAAAGGCTCTTGGCAGGTAGTATCGCAACCAGCGGATGACCCCTGGTATTTCAGCACAAGAGTTAACCTCGTCTATGGAGACTTAGATAAAGAGCTCAATACTCCCTACTTCAACCAATACCCCGAACAGCGAGAAGCCCTCAAAAATCAACTGCTGAACCTCAATTCAGGAGCTTTTAGCTTGCAGCAACTGCTGTTTGATTTAGATAATGCTGCTCTTCAGTCCATTCCCACCATTGAAGGCATTGTCAAAGGTTCCAATGCTGATTTGGTGTTGACGAAATACTTTATTAGTTACTATTTTGACTCTGTGAGAAAGCATGGAGAGCCAGTTTTAGCCGTTCATGCCGTGGCGAATGCACCAGATTGGTCAAGTTTGCGGCTGACGGGAATGGAACGCGAAGTGGCGCAGTTTGTCGATGGTAACGGCATTGTTGTGAAAGATCCCACACCTGAGCAAAAGCAGGTAACGACACTGGCCTACCTATGTGCGGCGAATAATAATCCCTTACCGGGTGTCGCCAGCTTTAACTGGAATTGGGTGGAGCCTGCTGATCTACTGAATGAGAGTGGTGCGATCGCGATTAATCGCAATACCCTAGCCACCTACTACAAAACGATTCTACTCCCGATCGTGAGACGGTCTTGTATCAAAGTATCCTGCAAAGTAGAGTTAGACTCGGATAGCTGGATTAGTGGAAAAGTCAAATATAGCGGTACCCTCCAACCGGGGCAATCTCCGCTTGAAACTAAAATCCCAGACAGTGGGAATACGGTTTTAAATATTTCCTATAAAAGCGATGCCCAAGACAGTGGTAAATCGGGAGCGACAGCGGGCGAACTCAAACTGAGTACTCCCTATTCCTGCTCGGTATCTTTTAGTGGTAATACAATCACAATCGTGCAAAACCTCAAGGTTTGGTGCTACGTCCGTTGGGATGCGACGGAAAATTCGGGCAACGTTTTCGATAAAACGATCACCGATGTCTATACGCTTTCCGTCGGACAGAATGGTTCCCTGCAAGTAAGTGCACCTAAGAGTACGGTGGTTGATAACTCCCAAACCCCAGAGCGGGGCTGGTTTGTCAATGCCTTCACTGGAGTTGATGACTTAATTAAAAGTCTCCAAAATCAAATCACCAACTTTGTTGGAACTCAGATCCGAGATATTCCTGCCGCTGATGTACAGAACTTTGTCTTTCCAGGAGCACGGGTCTTCACCTACAAAGATGCCCAGTTTTCCGAACATCAGGACTTGGTGAGCCGCATTACCTACGTTAAACCTAGCTGATTTTGCCTGAGGGATTGGCTACGCTCGATCGGGCTTGCTGGAAAGGCAGACAGATTGCTCTGCCCTGAGATTGCGGCCCGATCGCGCCAGTTCCTCAAGTTTCTAAACAGCATTTCCAGCAGCATTCATTCTGTTTCGTTTACCTATCCAGCATATTTACTATTAGCGGGCATCGATCTATGTCGAATATCAATTTGACGTACTCATCAGAAATGATGACGAACTATCTTCATGCAGAAATTATCTCGCCCCAGGCTAAGTTTGAAGCCTTGCAGACTGATGATGGCCATTCCCTTTTATTTTCGATCGGAACTGATAATACGTTTTACCTAATTCGCGAAGAAAGCGGCACCTCCGCCACCGGCTGGAACAAAGTAGACCTAAGTAGTGCATTCCTTAAAAAAGTCTTTGCAGGCCAACCTGAGGCTTACTGCCGCACCTTCGAAGTGGGGCAAAGTGTTCAAGATGGCTCGATCGGTATGGCGATGGTGATCAGTACCCCTGCCGGTGACCATTTGTATTTGTGCCTAGGTAACTCCAATAAAGACACCACTTGGGCCAATTCTCCTAATTGGGTCTCCTACGAATACGACAATTCCCAAATAAAACTGCCCAAACTGGACATTGTTAACGTCTTCTTTTGTGAAACGACAGGCGCAACCCAGTACATCATGGTAGATGTGGTGCGCGATTCCAATAGCGCGGTCAAAACCGTGAGACGATTCTACATCGACCCCAGCAAGAAAATGGGACGCTATTGGAACAGCCGTGATCTGCCCATTGACCTCGAAATTGACAAGTATGACAGTTGTCTGGGCAGGGCGCGGAAAGGGCGCGTGGATGGTCTATATACCGCAGGACGAGCAGGCAGCAGCGGCCAATTAGAGTTCTGCCCAGTGATCAACGTCTATGGCAGTGCGCCGCCCACGCCCGCTCGACTGAATTTGCCTGGTGGCACGATCGCGAGCGCAATCGCGGCTACCCGCAACGCCGACTTATCTACAGACCTATTTGTGATGAGTGGCAACGCACTGTACTACTTCTCTAGTTACAACCAAATCGATGGCGCGATCGGTGTACGCCTCATCACCAATGAAACCCTGTCGAACACCAGCAAGCTAGTTGCCATGTCCCATGATGGCGTAATAACCCTCTGGGGCAAAAATGCCAGTAATCAAGTCTATTACCTGACCTGTCCCCAAGCAGAAGCGGCCAATCCCGCAGCCTGGAGCGTTCCAGTCCCGATTCTTTCGAGGATTGAGCAGATTTCACCCTATGTCAATGGCGTAGATGGGGGCAACACGATTTTTGCAGCAGGGGATGGCAAACTCCAGAAAATCACGCAATCTCCCACCACCACGCTGTGGCAAACCCACGAAATCACCTTACCTCTGCCGCCCCAGGGAAAATCTATTTCCTTTAACTCCTACACCACCACGTTACAGGTTACCGATCAACAAAATTTGCCCCTCAAGGATATTTCCCTGAGCTTGAGTGCGAGTAGTCGCTGTGTAGTCTACATCAACGGTTTGTATTACGTTATTGATAATGCCCCAATTCATGTGACGTCTAATGCCATGGGGATGGTGACGATCGTGGAATCCACGGGCACCTTAACAGGCACAACCTTTACGGTTTCGACGGGCAGTGGGGCCGCGTTCGTAATTAATCCGATGGAGGAGCCCTTCAAGAAGTTAGCCGCACTGAATACGCCAGAGAAGCTCAAGGCTGCCCAGGTACGGGATGCTCAAGGGAAGATGACCCCCTTAGTTGCCAGTAACACAGCGACTGATCAACTTCAAACGGTGGCAACGGCTCTGACCAGTTTGAATAAAAGCTATGACCAAGCCAATGCAGAGTTAGCGCCGGTGCCTGCAACCGCCATGGCAAGCTTTGCGCCCGTTGCGTCTGTAGCTGTGCCCATGGCTATGCCAATGGCCTCGATGAACCTAAAAGATGCGATCGTCGTTGCGGCGGGTGATCTGTTCAACTGGTTGAAGTCGGGTATCAAAGCGATCGTCAACGTCGTAGAAGACGCAGCAACGAAGGCTTGGCACTTCATCGTGCAAATTGGTGAGAAAATCTACCGAGCTGTCCTAGATAGCGTTGAGGCTGTTGTGGGGGCGGTGGAATGGGTCTTTAAGGCCATTAAGACCGCCATCTCCGAGGTCATTAAATATGTATCCTTCCTGTTTGAATGGGACGATATCCGCCGAACCAAAGAGGTTTTACACAATTTGATTAAATGCTATCTGCAACATCAGGTTGATGGGCTTCAGACCATGAAGCAAGACTTTGACAACATGATTGGGGATGCAGAGGCAAAGATTAATCAATGGGCCGGAATTCAAGACTGGTCAGGGATTGGCACCGATATTGCCCAAAAGCCAGCTAGCAGTCAGGCATCCAACCCAATGCAAAATCAGACGGCAGCCTCCCTGCATCTCTCCCACCATTTCCAAAACAACGCCCAAAATGTTTCCATCACGGGTAAGGTTCCAGAAGTTGGATTAGTTCAGTCGCTGGTTGATGATTTGCTGACTGCGCTGAAGCAGGAAGGACAGGTACTAGATGGCGTGGTAGACCAACTCTCGAAGTTGGCTCAAGATTTTGCCAGCCTTAGCGTCGAGGAGATTCTGAAGCGATTGGCCGGAATCTTGCTGGATGGGGTACTCAGTAGCACTCAAGTGGTCGTAGATGCCATCTTCAATATCCTGACCGATCTGGCACAGTCCGCGATCGACTTCCTAGATACCAAAATCCATATTCCGGTCATTTCTGACATTCTCAATGAAATTGGGGTGCCCGATATGTCCTTCTTGGATGTCTTTTGCTGGATTGCTAGTGTCGCCTACACCGTAGTTTATAAGCTGGCCAAAGGGGAAGCACCCTTCCCGGATAACGAGCACACCACCTTCTTGAAAAATGCTGCTAGCCTGCGGCAACTGCAACAGGGATTCACGACTTCTCCTGCAAGGGCGATGGCCATGACGGCGGGGCCTGTGCGGAGTAATTCGCTCATGAGCTTCCCTGCGATTCCTAAATCGGTACAGACGGCGATCTTTATCATGGGCCATGCGATGGCAGGCTTCTTTGTCTTCAATGCCAACTTTGTGGATAGCTTTGAGGCCGCAGCAGAAACTGGAACCAATCCCTTTAGTACTTTCTCTGGGGTGCTAGGGGTGTTGAGTGGCGGATCGGTGGGTTTCGCGAACTTCTTGGTACCTAAGTTTGCGATCGAGGAAACAGCGATCAGTGTGATGAGCTCGGTCACGACAGGCATTCGGCTACTATGCAAAGGCATTTTTAGTGGCCCTGTCCAAGGTAAATTTGCAGCCTCGGAAGGGATCATGAACAATCTAGCGGCGGCGGATGGTCGGGCAACCGGGGCCATTGTGGATACCATTTTGATTATTCCCGCGATTGCTTGTACGGGATGGCACTTCTATGAGTTGGCCCAAAAGTCCGCTGACAGCGATCGTAGTGATGCCATTATTGAGGAAGTCAGTAATTGCACCTCCTTTATTTCCCGTGTTTCCTATACCGTAGCTGTGAACGATCCCGAACCCCTGTCTAAGGCGATCGGTATTGGGATCATGGTCGGGGCAAATGTGGCTTATTCCGGGCTACAAACGGCTCAAGCGGCCATAGGGTAAGGGATGCCCAGTTAATTGCTATTTAGCAAATAATTTCAATCCAAACAGACTGCCCCAACAAACCTAGGACAGAGTTACATTACTGTTACCTGTCCTAGGCTTTTTTCTATTGGAGAAGTCTGGAATGATTGAACCAAGTGACTAAATATCTGCTTAGGGATTTGCAAAGAAATAATATCCCCTCTTCATTCCCCTACCCTCCTACCCTTTTACTCTCCTACCCCTACCCAATTGGGATTTTATTTATGCGCTGTTCCCTTAGGCCCATGTAAGCATTTTTTTCGGATGGCTAGTCAGGGTTTATAGCTCTGTTCAATGCAAAATTTTATTGCATTTTATTGCTTTTATCGACTAGCAAATTATTATTTGCAAACGAGAATGTTTGTAGTTTTCACTAGTTTTTGATCTAGATTCCTCAAGGCAATGCCCCGATCGAACGGTCTATCAATTCCTGACACAGGGGCTGAATTAACAGACTCTGGGATGGTATTGTGACAGCATCTCAGGTTTTTCAAGGAATCGGTGGAGAACCGTCTGTATCCTGACTTCGTGGAGTCTCGGGATTCCACAGAACTCTATACAGAATTAACTCCTTGTGCGCCTCTATACTTATCTTCCTCTGAATATGTCAGCCCCCTATCCCAGTGGGTCCCTCGCCTTGGATTCACCCTATTATCTGGAGCGCCCCACCCTTGAAGAACCCGCCTACACCGAAATCAAAAAGCCAGGTGCGCTGGTTCGCATCAAAGCCCCTCGGGAAATGGGCAAAACCTCTCTGTTGCTCAGATTGCTGGACTTTGCCCAACACCAGGACTATCACACCGTCAGTTTGAATCTAGAACAGGTCGATGACGCGATTCTCAATGATTTAAATCGTTTTTTGCGCTGGTTGTGTGCCAATGTAACACGCCAATTGGGTTTGGTGCCTTGCCTGGATGACTACTGGGATGAAGATATTGGGAGCAAAGTTAGCTGTACCCTATATTTTCGAGGCTATTTGTTAGAGCAAATTAAAAAGCCACTGGTACTTGCGATCGATGAAGTGAACTATCTGTTTGAGCATCCTCAAGTGGCTAAGGATGTGTTGCCGCTGTTCCGCTCCTGGTACGAAGAAGCCAAACGGCTCCCCATTTGGCAAAAACTGCGTCTTGTGGTAGCACACTCCACGGAAATTTACGTTCCCCTCCAACTGACCCAATCGCCTTTTAATGTGGGCTTGCCGCTCGAACTGGAGCCATTTAATTTGGCACAGGTCAAAGAGTTGGCGCAACGCTACCAACTAGACTGGACATCCCAACAGCCAGAAGCCCTGATTTCTCTTCTGGGTGGCCATCCTGCCCTGGTACACTTGGCGATTTATCACCTGAGTTGTAGCAAGCTAACGTTTCAAGAGTTGATGGCAACCGCTGCCACCTCTAGCGGCATTTATGCCCATCATTTGCAGCGTCACGCCGCTGTTCTGCAAGAACAACCGGATTTGGCCCAAGCGCTCATCTCTGTGATGTCCACCGCTACTCCTTCCAAACTCGATCCGATTCAAGCCTATAAATTGCACAGCCTAGGACTCATCAATCTAATCGGCGATCGGGCGACCCAGGGCTGTGAACTCTATCGTCGCTATTTTGCACCGTCGACCCTATCGACCCCAGTCCCTAGTCCTCGCCGCAAGCGGGGGGTGATTCTGACTGCGCAGGGGTTGGACAAACTGCAAACAGCGAAACGGGATATGGAGGAACGGGAAAATCGGGGGCAGCGGTTGACCCTAGAACAACTCAGTGAACGAACCGGGCTATCGGTCGATACTTTGATGAAGGTTCAATCTCGGGCAGGGAAGGTGGATAAGCAGACGTTGAAGATCTACTTCCAGTCCTTGGGCTTAAGCTTGTCCGCTGACGATTTTGAGTTTCCAATGTCCGAGGAGGTCAGTGGTCATTAAAACGTCGTAACCATCCTGTAGTGACTCAACTGTCTGGTTTTATCTGCGTACTTTAGGATTTCAATTAGAATCATGATTGTAGTAATCATGATTCTAATTGTCAAAAATTTTAAAGTACGTTGCTTTTGGAATGGGATGAACCATTTACAAAAGCTGCAGGAAAATCTAAAAAGACGTTGAGTATTTTCGCAGAATTATTAGAGAAACGATTAGTCTTTCAATTAATGGTTCGTGTTTGGGTCAACCTCATTTTCTAGATCAGCTGTGTTTCCAACTCTGCCTCAAAGCGATCGCAATCCCGCTGCCCGTCAGGCTCAACTTAACCGAGCGCGGGCCAAATATACCTTTGTCCATGCCTATCAGAGTGATGACTGTTCCCAGGGAGTGGGGTTGCTGGCTGATTTGCCCTACGACCAGCAATTTACCTTGCCTTACTTGGCCCAGGTTTTGACAGTAGATAGTACGCTCTTGGCAAACCAAGCCGCGATCGACTTGGAATTTCTGACGGGGGCGTCGCAGGGCAGCGTGACGATCAACGATTGGTTCAGCTTAGCGAAATCGCTGACCGATCGCGCCTTTTTCCTAGCGCAACCTACAAAGGCAGCTCGACGCATTGCCGATAGTTTTCCACTGAACTTGGAGAAATACAACGCCCTCTTTGCGTTGATTGGCCAACCCGAAATTGTCAGTGTTTACCGTCAATCCCAGAGCCAACGAGATCGGGCCTTTGCTTGGCAGCGATTGGCCGGAGCCAACCCCATGGTATTGCGGGGAATCACAACCCTGTCTGCTCCCGATCGAACTTGGATAACAGGCTGTAACGGTGAAGAAATCCTGGCTCCCCTGCCGCCGGGAGTCATGCCCGCCAATTTCCCCGTGGACAATGCCCTGTACCAACGGGTCATGGGAACCCAAGACTCCTTAGAAAAAGCTGCCGCCGAACATCGCCTCTACCTCGCGGACTATCGCCTGCTGATGAATTTGCCCCAGGGAACATGGCGGAAGAACGGGTTGCCGCAAGATCGCTATCTCTATGCCCCCTTGGCGCTGTTTGCTTGGCAACCGGGGGACGATCGCACCTTGGGAGCATTCAAACCCGTGGCCATTCAGTGCCAGCAATGGCCCGTGGATGCCTCCAATCCTATCTTTACTCCCTTGGATGGCTACCGCTGGCAAATGGCGCAAACGGTGGTGCAATGCGCCGATGGAGTCTTGCAGGAAATGGTGCATCACTTGGGCTATACCCATATGGTGATTGAAGCGGCGATCGTGGCCGCTTACCGTAACCTAGCTCCCTCCCATCCGATCTATGTCCTCCTCGATCCCCATTTCCAATTCACCCTCGCCCTGAACGACTACGCCACCAAACACTTGATTGCGCCGGGGGGCCAAGTCGATGCCCTATTTGGTACCACGCTCGAGGGATCATTAACGGCCTTGGTGCGGGGACTGCGGGAATATAACTTTAGTCGGGCTGCTCCTCCGAAAGAGCTGGCCGATCGCAGAGTCGATAATGTTCTGGGACTCCCGGACTACCCCTACCGTGACGATGCCCTGCGGGTCTGGCAGCCACTGCAACAATTTGTCCAGCGTTATGTAGCACTGTATTACGGCAGTGATGAGGATGTGCAGCAGGATTGGGAATTGCAGCACTTTTTGCAAGCCTTTGGCGATCCCCAACAGGGTAATATTTCCGGTGTGCCCACGCCATTGACCACCCGTGAGCAATTGGTAGAGGCGGTGGCAACGCTGATTTTCACGGCAACGGCTCAGCATTCGGCCTTGAACTATGCGCAGTTCCCGTTTATGGGCTATGTGCCTAATTTGACAGGTGCCCTCTATGCGCCTGCCCCCACCCAGGACACCCCACAGGCACAAAGCAGCTGGCTAGCCATGCTGCCGCCGACCTCCCAAGCATTACAGCAATTCGTCATCCTCTATCAACTTTCCAATGTGCGGTTTTCTGTCCTGGGACAGTATGAGCCCTTTTATTTTGAGGATCGGCGGGTGGATGGGTTGGTGCAAAAGTTGCGTCAGGAGTTAGCCCTTGCAGAAACGGCGATGCAAAACGTCGATCAATATCGATTTTTGTCCTATCCCTACCTGCAGCCTTCGACGATCGGGAATAGTATTTTTATTTAAAAATGGATTCATTTAATGCTGTATTTCTAGTCTTGATTTTGTTGAGGATTCCGTTTTAGCAACTGGCTTAATTTTCCAATCTTGGCTGTATTTATTTATCAAACACCGCTATGTTGTTTTCCCTCGATCCCTTAATGCCCTCCTTGCCCCAGGATGATCCCTGCCCCGATGGGCGAGCGGCCTGCCTTGCGGCGAGTCGTGCCATCTATCAATTTGATACCAGCTACGCCGATGTGGGTTTTGTACAACAGGTGCCGATTTGGGATCAGTTTTCTCCGGACTATCTGGCTACCTTTGCTAAGCTCCAGGGGATCGTTTACGCCAACCAAGCGGTTGCCACAGTCCAGCAATGCCAGTGGGCACCGGAGGGGGGATTCCGGTTTGCGGTGAACCAAATGCGATCGCGGCTGCAAGATCGGGAATTGCAATCCCTGTATGGGCCCAGCCGAGATCCTCGCGTTCCCACCTTTGACGAACGCGCGCCCCTGTCCATTACCGACTATGAACAACTGTTCCAACTGATTGCGCCACCACCCAATCGCTACCGTTGGCAGGAGGATTGGGCCTTTGCTTGGCAACGCATTGCGGGAACTGCACCAATTTTGATTCGATCGGTCCAGGAGGCGCTGCCGGAGAATTTGCCAGTGACGGAAGCCCACATGCAGCGGGCCACGGGTGGGCGCGATAGTCTAGCCGCCGCCTTGGCCGAGGGACGGTTGTTTATTGTCGATTTTTCGATTTTGCAGGGGATTGCAGCGGGGATTACCGATCACTATCGCAAGTATCTCTATGCCCCGATCGTACTGCTCCGGTGGGATCCCCAGGCAACCTGTCCCCCCGGTGGCCCGCCCGGTCGGCTGCTGCCCGTTGCCATCCAATGCGGTCAAGTTCCCAATCCCCAAACGCCGATTTTGACCCCTGCCGATGGGGTGGCTTGGGAGATGGCCAAGGTCGTTGTGCAAAGCGCAGACAGTAACTATCACGGGGTGGTTGAACATTTGGGGCGCTGCCATATGATGGCGGCTTGGATTGCCCTCTATACCTTCCGTCATCTAGCTCCCAGCCATCCGCTGCGGGTATTGCTGACGCCCCATTTCCAGTTCACGTTGGCGGTGAATGTGCCCACCCGATCGCTCCTGTCCCCCGGTGGCCGCACGCCCCGTCTCCAGGCTGTGAGTTTGGAGAGTGCGATTCAACTGGTGAAGCGGGGATTCGCAGAGTTTGATTGGAATGCGTTAACCCCGCCTACGGACTTTAGCCGCCGGGGCGTTCTCGATCGCGATGTGCTACCCGTTTATCCCTACCGGGATGATGCCCTGCCACAGTGGGAGGCGATTCGGGCCTTTGTGGGAGATTATGTGGCCCTCTATTACAGTAGCGATCGGGATGTGACGGAGGACTTTGAACTTCAGGATTGGTTCCGCCACATGGGCAGCGGCGAAGGGGCCCAAATCAAGGGCATGGGACGGGATGGGCAGGTGGCAACCCGTGAGGACTTAGCCGATCTTGTGGCGCAAATTATCTTCCGGGTGACGGTGTTCCATGCGCTGATTAACTACACGGTGTTTCCCGCGATGGCCTTTGTGCCCAACATGCCCACAGCAATTTATGGGCCAGCTCCTACCTCAAGTGAGGGGTATCAACCGGATGATCTGCTCCCACTTTTGCCGCCGATGGCCATTGCCTTGGACACCCTTAGCGATGTCTATGTGGTGGGTCACTTACGCTGCAATCAGCTAGGGCAATACGCGCCCTGCCATTTTGTCGATCGGCGGGTGCGTCCGTTGGTAGTGCGGTTACAAAATCGTCTGGCGCAAATTGAACAGGAGATTCAGTCATCCAATCAGTATCGTCTGGCTCCGTTTGAAATCCTATTGCCATCTAACATTCCCCAGAGCATTCACATTTAGATTGATTTTTAGGTGGCTTACGTCTGATTTTAGATAACTTTAGTGTTTTTAGAATGCTTAAATTTGGCTTTAAATAATTCATCCCACTGTTTTAGGAATCGGGTTTCATTTGTTGGATTAGATATTTTATTTTTTGCGATTTTTCCATGGAAATTCCGGGTTACAGCGACCTACAATTTCGGTGTGAGGGCAGTCATTGTACGATTTATTCTGCCTATCGGGCAGATGGATTGCCAGTGATTTTGAAATATCTTCGCAATCCCTACCCCAGTCCCACAGAGGTCGCGCGTTTTCGTCGGGAATACGAGATTACCCGCCAGTTCCAGGAATCGGGCATTATTCGCTGTCTAGATCTCATCGATCGGGGCAATCAGTTTGTCATGGTTTTAGAGGATTTTGGTGGCTTGGATTTAGATCATTTTTTAACGATCGCGTCACCCTTCTCGATCGACCAGTGCCTAGACTTGATGCTACGGCTCGCCCGCAGCCTAGGGGAAGTCCACCGGGCCTTAATCATTCACAAAGACATTAATCCTTCTAACATTGTTTGGAATCCCCAAACCAATACGTTAAAGCTGATTGACTTTGGCATCGCTAGTCAGCTATCGCGGGAAACGCCCAGCTTAACTGATATTCGGGTTTTAGAAGGCACCTTGGCCTATATTTCTCCAGAACAAACGGGGCGGATGAATCGATCGGTGGATTTTCGATCGGACTTCTATGCTTTGGGGGTCACCTTTTATCGCATCCTCACGGGCCAACTGCCCTTTCCGGTCGCCAATCCGCTGGAAATGATTCATGCCCAGATTGCCCGATCGCCCATCCCTCCCCAAGAGGTGCGATCGGAGATTCCCCAGGTTGTTGCCCAGATTGTCCTGAAGTTGATGGCTAAAAATGCCGATGATCGCTACCAAAGCACCTACGGCTTAGTTCAGGATTTGCAGCGCTGCTACCAGGATTGGCAAAGCCAAGGCCAGGTGCCCCCCTTCGACCTGGGCCAAGCGGATGTTCCCGATCGGCTCATTCTCTCCCAAACCCTCTATGGCCGCGAAGCCGATCTTCAGCAATTGATGGCTGCCTTTGAGCGCTGTCGCCAAGGATCGGTCGAACTGGTGATCGTGGCGGGTTACTCCGGGATTGGCAAAACCTCCCTGGTGAATGAAATGCACCGCCCTGTGACCGCCGCTCAGGGTGAATTTATCAAAGGGAAGTATGACCAATTTAATCGCAGCAAACCCTATGGCCCCCTGGCAGAAGCCCTGACCCAATTTGTGCAGCGATTGCTTACCCGCAGCGATCGTGAGTTGGCCCATTATCAAGAGGCATTGTTGGCGGCAGTGGGATCCAATGCGCGGCTGTTAATGGATTTGATTCCGGAGTTTGAACAAATTTTAGGGACTCCGCCCGCCCACCCAGAGGTTACTGAAACTGATGCAGAAACCCGCTTCATCATGTTGTTTCGTTACCTCCTACGCACCTTAGCCACCGCAGACCATCCGATCGTTCTGTTTATTGATGATTTGCAATGGGCTGATCTAGCCTTCGTCCGGTTATTACAGCGGCTTGTGACCGATCTTGAAGCAGGCTATTTGTTATTGGTGGGAGCCTACCGCGACCACGAAGTGAATGCGGCCCATCCATTAATGCTGTCTTTAGAAGAGATTCGTCAGAGTGGCAAAGTCTTTACGCACTTAAGCCTCACGCCCTTGAGCCAAGCCCACACCCGCCAACTGATTCAAGAAACCCTTCGCTTGCCTGATACCGTTACCCATCCTTTAGCCGATCTGTGCTTTCAGCGGACTCAAGGCAATCCCTTTTTTCTCAATCAATTACTGGAAACCCTCTATACCCGTGGTCTGTTGACGGTGGATCTTGACCAAGGTCGCTGGGTTTGGGATTTACAGGAAATTCAAGCCCAAGGTATGACGGAGGATGTCATCTCCTTTTTGATCGACAAAATGGGAGATCTGCCAAGGACAACGGTACAGATGTTGCAACAAGCGTCGGTGGTAGGCAGTCGGTTTGATCTGGCTAGCCTGACGATCTTGCTGGCCTTGGCTCCGGCCCAAGTGGTTAGCAATCTCCAACCTGCCTTGCACCAAGGGTTGATTGTGCGAGTGAATGATAGCCTTGAGCTGGAAACGGTCTATGACTTCGACTCCGATCCGGATTACAATCCCCGTTATCGATTTCTACACGATCGGGTGCAGCAGGCGGCCTATTCCCTCTTAAGTGCGGCGGAACGGGTAGAGGCGCACTACCATCTGGGACGGCAATTCCTCGCCCAGACTGCCCTCGTCCAGCCTCAGTCCCAGACGGATGCCCATCTGTTTGCTACGGTCAATCACCTGAATCAGGCCCAGGATCGGTTATCGCAAACCGATCGACTCACTTTAACCCGCCTCAACTTACAAGCGGGAATTAAAGCTAAACAGGCTGCAGCCTTTCAAGCCGCCTTGGAATTTTTGCTTACGGGGGTTCAGTTACTGTCGGCGGATGCTTGGCAACAGGATTACCCACTGGCCCATGCACTCTACACCGAGGCATCCATGGCCGCCTTCCTGGCCAACGAGTTAGCCACGATGGCGCAACTCAACCAACAGATTCTGCACCATGCCCGTCAGCCCTTGGATGCACTCCCCGTTCATGAGGTGACGGTGGGAGCATTGATTGCGCAGAACCAGTTAAATGACTCGATCGACTACACCCTCCAGGTACTCAAGGACGCTTGGGGCCAGCAACTCCCCAGCCATCCCACTTCGTTACAAGTACTAGGGCAATTTCTGCGAATCCAGTGGACTTTGCGGGGAAAAACCGCTGAGCAATTACAGGCACTGCCAGAGATGACCGATGCCGCCACGTTAGCGGTGATGCAATTGCAGCGAAATATTGTGTCACCGACTTACTATGCACGGCCTAATTTACTTCCGCTGATTACCTTCAGTTTTATTCGCGCCACCTTAACCCACGGGATTGCCCCGGAATCCGCCTATGCCTTTGCGCTAATGGGGGTCATCCACTGTACTTTGGGGAATGAACCTGAGGGCTATGCCATGGGCCAAATCGCGCTCAAACTGCGATCGCGCATTGCCAATCCCCTCCTGCGGAACCGAACGACTCATATTTTGAATGCCCATTTGTGCTTTTGGAAAGAACCCTATCGGAATGCCAAGGCGGGTCTACGAGAAACCTACAAACAGGCGCTGGAATATGGGGATATAGAATTTGCGGCCTTTTCTGGCATGATGTCCTGTGCCATGGCCTTTTACCAAGGGGAGTCCTTAGAAACGGTCAAGTCTGAAATGAGTGCCTTCAGTGCGATTATTTCAGATTTGGGGCAGGGTACCTCCCTCTACACCCACGAAATCCACCGTCAAACCGTATTTAATCTGACGGGGGACTGTGCCGATCCCAGTTGCTTGGTGGGTACAGCCTACAACGAAGATGAGGCGGTTCCCCTGCATCAGCAAGCCTCGGATGTCTCCAATTTGTCCACTTACTGGTGTACCAAAACCATTTTGCATCTAGTACTCGGCGATTATGAGCTAGCCGCTCAGGCCGCCGATGCCAACCGCCAATACCTCAGTGGGGCAACGACAACGGTTTATGTAGCCAATTATTTCGCCTATGATGCGCTGATTCAAGCCCAAGTCTACGCCCAGAAAACCGCGCCGGTTCAGCGCAAGTTACTGCATCGGATCAAGCAAAATCGTCGGAAATTGTCTCGCTGGGCAGCCATGGCTCCGATGAATTTGAGTCAACAATTGGCCCTTGTGGATGCGGAATTAGCGCGGTTACAAAATCGTCCTAATGTGGCGATCGAAGGCTATGAGCGGGCGATCGCCCTAGCACAGCAAAATGGATTTTTGCACCACGAAGCGCTGGCCTCGGAATTGGCGGGACGGTTTTCTCTCCGTCGTAACTATCCCAAGCTAGCCCTAGCTTATTTGCGGGATGCCCGTTATCTATATCAACAATGGGGTGCGATCGCAAAAGTCAAGCGCTTAGAGGCAGCCTATCCAGAACTGCGTCAGGACGATAGTTCGATCGGGCAGCGGCGCGTCAGTTTAGACACGACTAGCGGAACTAGTAATTTATCGCTAGATTTTGAATCTGTAATTCGTGCCAGTCAGGCTATTTCCAATGAAATTGTTCTGGAACAGTTGCTACAAACGCTAATGAAAACCGTACTGGCAACGGCGGGCGCTCAAACGGGATTGTTGCTGCTAGAACAAGCTGGAACTTGGCAGGTGATTGCTGCTGATGGGGTAGAGGGAGCGGAGGTGCCATCCCTCGCAGAAGCGACCTTTGCTCCGGCGATCGTGAATTATGTCATCAAGTGTCGAGACAGTGTGGTTTTGAAGGATGCTAGCCAAGAAGGGGCATTTATGAATGATCCCTACGTGGTCAGTCATAGGCCGAAATCCATTCTCTGTGCACCGTTATTAAACCAGGGGCAACTAAATGGGATTTTGTATCTGGAAAATAATCTAACAACGGGTGCATTTACCCCAGAACGGGTTGAAGTGCTCCAAATTCTATCTAGTCAAGCAGCGATTTCGCTACAAAATTCTCAACTTTACGTAACCTTAGGGCAGCAGAATCAGGCATTAGAACAAGCTAAGAATCAATTGGCGGACTATTCGCGCACCCTAGAACAAAAGGTTCAGGAACGCACCCAGGAACTCTCCCAGACCCTAGAGGTGTTGAAGGCGACCCAGGCGGAACTGCGCTTTGAAAATGAATTACTGCGCAGTGCTGAAGCCCCCAGTGCCTACACCTATCAGGTGGGGGGAAGTTTGCCGATGGATGCCCCGACCTATGTGGTGCGATCGTCCGATCGTTACCTCTACAAAGCCCTGCACCAAGGCCAATTTTGCTATGTCCTAAACTCCCGACAAATGGGGAAATCGAGTTTGATGGTACGCATGCTACAGCAACTCCAACAGGAAGGCTACAGCTGTACTGCGATCGATTTAACGCTTTTAGGGAGCGAAACCGTGACCCCGGAGCAATGGTACAAGGGGCTAGCGGTACAGCTCTGGCAAGGCTTTGATTTACTAGGACGGGTGAACCTCAAAGCCTGGTGGAACGATCGCTTAGATATTTCGCCCGTGCAGCGGCTAGGGCAGTTTTTAGGTGAGGTGTTGTTAACTGAAGTGGGTACGGATGAAATGCCCAATTCCCGAAAGCTTGTGATTTTCTTAGATGAAATTGACAGTGTGCTGGGGTTACCGTTCTCGGCGAATGACTTTTTTGGGTTAATTCGTGCTTGCTATAACCAACGCAGCTTCAATTCAATCTGGAATCGGTTAACCTTTACGCTGCTGGGGGTGGCAACACCTTCAGCATTAATTACGGACATTCAGCGCACACCGTTCAATATTGGCCAAGCCATTCTATTAGAAGGATTTAAAGAGCATGAAGCACAACCGTTATTAAATGGGTTAACAGATCAGGTGAATAATCCACAGATATTTCTGAAGGCATTGCTCTTTTGGACGAATGGACAACCCTTTTTAACTCAGAAACTCTGTCAATTGGTGCGAAGTGAGCGGCAGCCTATTCCACTCAACCAAGAAACAGAATGGGTCGCCAACCTAGTACAAACTCGATTGATCGATCGCTGGGAGTCTCAAGATGAGCCAGAACATCTCCGCACGATCTCCGATCGACTGCTCCACGGCCCATTTCCCGCAACCCATCTCCTCAGTTTGTATCGTCAAATTCTTGAGGCGGAGTCGATCGTTTTACCCAATAGTCCTGAGACGGAGGAACTGTTATTATCTGGCGTGATCCGCAAATATCAAGGGCAATTTCAGATCAGTAATCGCATTTACGCAGCAGTGTTTAACCAGGCTTGGATTGAAGCCATGATGTCCCTGGAAACAAGTACTGAATCCCTATGAAGGCACAAAAATCGATGGTGTAGTAGAAAGTGGGATCAGTGAGGGCGGCATCGCGCCACGCCCCTTTCGCTTGATAGGACGGGAGTGGGCTGGAGCATCATAGACCAAGCCTGCTGATTTTCCACACAAAGCGCTCCCCCTTTCGCTAAGCTAGATCATGGGTGATTCGCGCTAGGACGGCTGAAATGAAACTTGCAGACCTTTGGCCTTGGGTTCTGCCCCCGATCGTTGGTGGCATCATTGGTTACTTCACCAACGACATTGCCATTCGCATGTTATTCCGCCCCTACCGCCCTTGGTACATCGGCAACTTCCGCGTTCCCTTCACCCCCGGCGTCATTCCCCGTAACCAAGCCAAACTCGCCAAACGCATCGCCGACACCATCATGGGCTCCCTCCTGACTCCCGATGAGATCCACGGCATTGCCCAACGCCTGCTCAAAGTTGAACGAGTCCAAGCCGCCATTCTTTGGATTCTCCGCCTCGTCCTGGATCAACTGCAAACTGGCAAAGAAGAAAATACCACTAAAGTTCTTGCGAATATCCTGCGGGATTTATTCGGTGACTCCCTTCCCCGGTTGTTGCAAGTCCTCGCTCAACGGGAACATTTTTTAGAGGATCAACTGAATCAGATTTTCGATCGAATCTTACTTGAATTTCAACTCACCGAAGAACAGGCCAATCACCTCTCCGTTTGGCTGCTCACCTCCGTCCTGCCCCCCGATGTCCTACGGCAAATCCTCGTCGATTTTCTCACCGATCGCAATATCCAAATCCTCGACGATCGCTTCCGCGAAAAAACCAGCGGTACCTACTGGGTCGTTGCCAATTTATTCGGCATGCGTAATTCCCTCATCCGCCTCCGCACCTTTTGCCTCGACGATCGGGAAGCCACCAATGCTATTATTCAAGACCTGATCATTTCCCTGCGCATTCAACAACGCTTCCAAGAGTTTTTCTACGACTTCTCCCTGCAAACCCTACCCGTCTCCACTGTCCGCCAACTGCGCCGCACCCTACGGGACAGCGTCCGCACCTATCTGCGCGATCGGGGGGCTGACCTGTTGCAAGGGTTAAGTTCCTCGGTTAATTGGGAAAATGTCGCCTCAGTTGTTCTCAAACGATTGCAAACTCTTAGTACCGTTAGCGAATCATTGGATGTTGTGAGTTGGGAAATTGCGAATGTTTTGGAACGCTACCTAGAACGGGATTTAGAAAATATTGTGATTGAAGTTCTTCCCATTCTGGACATCGATCAAGTGATTATTAACCGAGTCGTGGCCACTCCACCCGCAGAAATGGAAGCGGGAATTAACGAACTTGTGCAGACTGAACTCCAAGCGATCGTCAACTTAGGGGGCGTCCTCGGGGTCGCGATCGGGTTACTGCAAACGCTCTCCTTGCTCTGGCGTTAGAAAATTCTTAAACGCTTACCGTGAGTTCCAAAAATCGACAATTGAAATTTTTGATAGTTACTAGTGATTAAAGCTCATTAAACCGTTGCGTGGCAGAGAGGAGGAATATCTAATACCTAAAATTATGATTTCTCTATACCTATGAGCCTTCTTGAACTTTGTTATCGGAAGCCATTGCTGAGAGACTTGATTAATGATAATAGTTTTATTATTGAACCCTATCAAGCTATCTAAAAAAATCTATTACTTCCATGGAGGTTTGCAAAGAGTAATGAGAGATCCTGCGTAGAAGTTCTACGATCGGGATTTCAGCCTAATCTGTCTATTGTTCATTTATGCGTTCATACCCTCACTCAACAGCTTGTTACAATTTTTTGTTCATTTAAATGTATTTCAGTCAAGTTCTTTGATGGACTGTATACAAGCGGAGTTAGGCTGTGACACGGATGAATGTAATGGAGTTGTTACTCCGATAAATCGTCGAACGATACAAGTTAAGCTGGAATCCGATTCAGATCCCTGTCGCACAATTCAGTTTATTCAATAGGATTCAATGATGGAAAATATGATGCAAGAGGGTCTTCTCTTGTATCAAGCATCCGTCATTCGAAACATATCGATCATGAGCCATTTCATGAGCCATTACTGTCAATCTATTCCATGATTAGGCAAATTCTATGGTGTTGGAAGCATTTGTTTTTGCAACGATCTTGTGTGGCTTTTTTGGCATCTTGCTGAAAAAGAATTTGCTCATGAAAATTATCGCAATGGATGTGATGAGCACCGGCGTCGTGACGTATTACGTTGTGATTTCAGGCCGGGACGGGGTTTTCACGCCCATCTTGACGGAGCCAGCCCCCGCAGGAGCCTACGCCGATCCAGTGCCGCAAGCGGTGATCTTGACCGCGATCGTGATTGGGCTGTCTATTCAGGCACTCATGCTCGTCGGTGCCATGAAACTATCACGAGATAATCCGACCTTAGAGTGTCACGAGATCGAAAAGAGTAATACATGATGAATCACTGGATCAACTATTGGACCCTTGCTTGGATTGCCTGTCCCTTTTTGCTCGGTTTCATTGTTTACCTATTGCCCAACATTAGCCGCTACGTTGCCCTATTGGGGGCATTGTCCTCTGCGGCCTATGCAACACAGCTCTTTCTAGCCAAATCCCCCGTTAGTTTAAAGCTTTTGGATCATTTTGGCGTTAGCTTGCTGCTTGATCCATTAACTGCATTTTTTATTTTAACGAATGCATTAGTGACAGCGGCGGTGCTGTTCTATTGCTGGAAGCGTGATAAATCTCCATTCTTCTATGCTCAAGTTTTACTTCTGCATGGCAGCGTTAACTCCGCCTTCGCCTGTGCAGACTTCATGAGCTTATATGTAGCCCTGGAAGTTATTAGCATTGCGACATTTCTGTTAATTGCCTATCCCCGCAGCGATCGCTCCCTGTGGATTGGTTTACGCTACTTGTTTATCAGTAACGTGGCCATGTTGTTCTATCTGGTCGGAACGGTGCTGGTTTACAAAGCCCACCATTCCTTTGACTTTGCAGGGCTACGAGGAGCCCCCCCAGAAGCGATCGCCTTAATTCTCTTGGGGTTATTGGTGAAGGGCGGCATCTTTGTTTCGGGGTTATGGTTGCCCCTGACCCACTCAGAATCTGATTCACCCGTGTCTGCGTTGATGTCCGGCGTGGTCGTCAAAGCGGCCATTTTACCCCTGGCGCGGTGTGCTCTGTTGTTGGAAGAAATTGACCCGATCGTCCGCATTTTTGGAGTAGGAACGGCGGTCTTTGGTGTGGCCTATGCCGTGGTGGAAAAGGATGCCAAACGCATGTTGGCGTTCCATACCATTTCGCAATTAGGCTTTATTTTGGCAGCCCCAGAAGTCGGCGGATTCTATGCCCTCACCCATGGTCTGGTTAAAGCGGCTCTATTCCTGATCGTTGGCCAGTTACCCAGCCGCAACCTCAAGGAATTGCAACATCAACCGATTCCCCTTGCACTCTGGGGCGCAGTGGTGGCAGCCAGCTTCTCCATCTCCGGTTTTCCCCTCTTGGCCGGATTTGGGGCCAAGGTATTAACCATGAAAAATCTCTTGCCCTGGCAAGTGGTGGGCATGAACATTGCCGCCTTGGGCACCGCCATCTCCTTCGCAAAATTCATTTTCCTGCCGGTTCAAGCCCCGTCCTGGGCGCTGTCAGGGTCACCCAGCCCAACTCCGCCCGTCCCAGCCCCAAAACCGATGCCCGTTCTTTCCTTGAGCTTCTGGGCTGCCATCTTGATATTACTAGGCGGCTTGGTGGGGGCCAACTTGGTCTACTACGACGCCTACACCCTCCAGAATGTGGTCAAACCCCTCGCCACGATCGCGCTGGGATGGTTGGCTTACTGGTTCATCTTTCGTCGCTGGATCGTGAAATTGCCCCGTATGTTCGAACAATTTGACCACCTTATTGGGGTGATGAGTCTCAGTTTAGTCCTGTTATTTTGGATGGTGCTGACATGATTGGACATTTCATTTTCAGGTTAACTATTTGGTTGTTACTAACTGCTAATTTGAGTCTCGTTAACATTGCCATTGGGGTCGCCATTGCCATCTTCTTGCCTCGGGGAACTGCTTCACCAGAACGTCTAAAAGATTTGCTACAGGGCTTAGGAAAAATCATTTTGGCCATTCCCCAAGCCTATGCCGAAGCTTTTGACTTAATCCTACGGCCCCATACCCACGAAGATGTCATTTTGGAGCGCGTCTCCTCCCGTCGATCTCAAGGATTAGTCTTTTTAGACATTTTTCTGATCACTTTTACCCCCAAGACAACGGTTTTGAAATATCGCGATGAGGGCTGGTACGAAGTCCACCGTGTTTGTCGCAAACCCCATGTGTCCAAACCTGAGGCTTTATCATGATCCTCAATCTATTTCTATTTGCCATGATTGCGGCCTTGGTGATTCCCCTATACGAATCCTGGCGGAATGAAGATATTTGGCAAATGATGTTGGCTTTTTCGAGCGTTTCGACCAAAGCTTCGGTGATGATTTTACTGATTTCTGTATTGCGAGATGACTGGATGATTGGCATTGTCGGTGTCATTATCCTCAGCGTAGGCAATGCAGGATTAATGCTATTGGCACATATTGTGAAACAACTGGGAGAGCCTTAATGCAGATACTAAGCTATGGTTGCATTGCGATGGGACTGGTGTTTTGGTTTTGGGGAACGTCATCGTTACTGAGTCGTCGATCGGTTCTTTTTAAATTGCATAACCTCTCAGTCTCCGATACGTTAGGTTCCATTAGCATCATGGTTGGGTTATTGCTTCTACGCCCCCGAGAATGGCCCCTTTTGCTCCTTGCGATTCTATCCCTCGTTTTCTGGAACACGATGCTGGGATATGTGCTGGCTTACTGCTCCAGCAGTCCGCGACTGGATTCCCACCTGGAGAGGAATAATGACTGATAGTTATATTTACTGGATTGTAGCCCTACTGCCCCTGGCAGCATCTATGGTTGTGGTGCAAACGAACCCCTACCATGCTTTGATTTTGCGGGGCGTGCTAGGGGCCATTTCAGCCTTGATTTATGCAATTCTAGGGGCGGCAGATGTTGCCTTAACTGAAGCATTAGTCGGAACTTTGCTTGCAGTTACGTTATATGCCATCACCGTTCGATCGTCTCTAGTGTTCCGTCTAGGCGTGCTGCGACAGGAGGATGAGGCCATGCAGACCCACCCGGACGGTGTGGAACAGCATGATTTTCAACAGCTTCTGACAATCCTCCGACGTCTTTTTAAGCCCTACTACATGCAAGTAGAATGGATCACTTATGACGATCGAGGGGCTTTGCTCAAAGCTATGAAAAACCGGGAAATTCATGCTACTTGGCTGCCAGTAGACGACCTTTCTTCCCCGGCCCCAACCCACACGATCACCGTCCGCATCCAGCGTCTCTATGAGATCCTCCAATCTGGGATAGACTCTCCCAATATTCACTTAACCTATGTTGATTTAGGAACCTCGCTTGCAGCCCTCCCAACCCTGAATTCCGCCCCTGCAAATTCCCAGGAGATACAGTGATGAAATGGATTTATCTCATAGCAGGATTGGTATTCTATGTCAAAATGCTCTGGATGAATAATCCACAGCCAACTTTACCGTTTTCTGCGGTGCAGGCAATCGCGCAAGATAGCGCTATCCCTAACGTTGTGTCCGGCATTATTTTATACAATCGCCTTTATGACACGATTTTTGAGGTCATTGTCTTTACGATCGCCATCATGGGAGCGCATTTTTTGCTAGCCAATGAGCGACCCTCGGTCCAAATTCACCAATTTACCGATTCTTCCTCCATGCTTCTGGCTCGGCTTGGCGCAACCATTGCAGCCTTGGTGGGAATTGAATTGGCCATTCGAGGGCACTTGAGTCCCGGTGGAGGCTTTGCCGCAGGGGTTGCCGGGGGAACGGCGATCGGGTTGGTGGCTATGACATCCTCCCTAGAAGGTATGCAGGCTGTCTATCAACGCTGGCGCGTGGCGACTTGGGAAAAAATTTCGGTTCTAGTTTTCATTGTGCTGGCTATGCTTACCCTGGCCGGTATCGAACTTCCCCGAGGACAGATGGGAGAATTGCTCAGCGGCGGCATCATTCCCATCCTCAATATTTTAGTGGCTATTAAGGTGACGTTAGGCTCCTGGGCAGTCGTATTACTGTTTATCCGCTATCGTGGCCTGCTGTAGCAATGCGTCCCACCCAGGATGGGAATCAACGGGCATTTCAAGGCACAGGGGCTAACTCCGGCTGTACCGGGACGGTGTTGAGCGGGGAAAATCCAGCTTGGTCTAGTAACTGATTCCATGCCTTTTGGGCATCCTGGTTCATCCCGTTCTGGTTGGTAGTAGGCGATCGTAAGACCTGACCCAAGGTCGTTAATGCATCAAACCAAATCCCCTGTTTGGCGTAGATCATGGCTTTTTGAGTCGGATCTTTCTGCTGGCGTAACTGTTGTAAAACGGGTAATTTGAGCGCAACCCGAGTCACTGAACCCCGTAAAATGATTGGGGTATTAATCGTAGTGAGATCATCCATATCGGGCCGTTGGCATTGCACCGAGAAAAACCACTGGTAGGACTGACCAACCTTGAGGGCCACTTGGTCGGGAAAGGCAATACTGGTAATTCCTGGCTCGATCGCCCGAGTTTTGAACTGCTGCTTGACTAAGGTTCCTGTTGCAGGCTGCTTCAGAACAATTTCCACCGTTTCCTGATCCGCAAATCCTTCGGGGGCATAAATCCAGAGCGTGGGTCGATCGCTAACCGTTTGGCCCCACAGTGCTTTGGACGGCAAGGTGGGCACGATCACTTGGAGATTGGTATAGCGATCGCAGGTGGTTCGCGATCCGCCGCCTTGGCCCCGACCTCCCGGTTCGCCACTATTGGGGGGAGTGGGCGGATCCCATTGAATGCTTTGGGAAAGGCTAGTACCATTACCTGTGCTGCCATTTGACTCAACCGAGTTTCCTTGGGCATGCACAGGATTAGAAATACTAAACGCGATTGCTAAGCCGCTGACTAACGAAATCAATAAATAGCGGTAGTTAAACATATATAACATCATGATGGTAACACTCCAGGTAGCATTTCAATATCGGATGATTTAAATTGAACAATACGGCTCAGACTGGAACTCATTAATAGTCCCATTAGAGGGGGAATCAACGGCACCCAAGCCCCTTGCAGCAATAGAATATAACTCGTGATCAATAATAGACTTGAGCCGACAACCACTGCACCGCACCAGTAACGCAACGATCGTAGCCCCACCCCCAGCAAGGCCCCACCCAACGACCAGCCTACCATCCAAACGACCTCCGCCCAAAAGGGCCAAGGTTGAATGATAGGTCGTCGATCGAGGGCGACACTGAGCAGTTGGCTGACCATTTGGGCCTGCACCATCACACCGGGTAGGCGCGTGGCAAAGGCTTGGCCGTAGGGTGTGGGCCAGATATCGCCCGTATTCGGTGTGACAACCCCGACGATGACAATGCGATCGCGCAACAGATCTGGGTTCACTTCGCCCTTAAGAAATTGGGTCAGGGAAATTTGTCGCGCAATATTTCTAGGGGAAGCAGGCGATCCTACATTCCGATAATTCAGCAACAATTGGATTCCCGCCGCATCTACCGGCTGATAGCCCGACGATCGATTGCCGAGTTTACTCACTACCGCTTGACCTAATTTCAACTGCTGTTGCGGCGTAAAGTCGATCGCCACCCCTTGGCTAGCTAAATAGCGAAACGCCAATTGTGCACTAAAGGAATAACTGGCCGTACAACGGGAAGTGGATTGCGGAGACATCGAAATTAACTGGCGACGAACAATACCATCGGTATCCTGAACAAAATCACTAAAACCCACCTGTTTTTCAGGCGTTTCCGGCGGTGGGAGAATGCCACTGGCATCATCTTGGGCATCGGGTCGCTTACAGATAGCTACTAAACGATCGCTCTTTAATAACTGTGCTAACTGCGGATCAGTGGCGGAAAAATCGCGATAGATGTCTAACCCAATCACGCGCGGTTGAGCTTGATTTAATTGGGTTAATAATTGCCGAGTGGTGCGATCGGACAGGGAGCCTCGACGGGGTTCATTGCCCTGGGCTTGAATATCCTGATCGCCGATCGTCACTACGACAATGCGATCGTCCGGGGGTTCCGCAGGCCGGAGCCGCATCAACCCATCCCAAGCCGCCAATTCCACCGTTTGCAGCCACCCCAGCGCCCGCACCGCCACCACCAAGCCCCCAATCAACAACGCACTGGTTAGCCCGATCGCGGACGATCGTTTCGGCAATTGCGGCGCTGGAGCAGTGGGGACTACGCACCAATCCTGCCAGCACGGGGAGGGTTCCGCCGGATTTTGGCACAGCACAGGCAACCACGAGGCACAGGGATATTGCGCCTCGATCGCCTGTAGCTTTTCCCGCGCTTCCCGTACGGCTAAATAGAGCGACTGTCCCGATGAAAACGCCGTTAGGAAGTATTTGAGAAATTCCTGGGCCACCCGATCGGGCACAGGTTCCCGCATGACAATCATTTGGGGAATGTGCAGCGTAGCCAAATCCTGGGCCAATCCCAAACCATCACAGGAATTGAAAATCGCGAGTTTTAGCCCCTGTTCGATCGACCGTCGTAGACTATATTTCAAATCTTCGATCGTAATTTCTTCCTGGGGATTGAGTTGCAGAATGCCTTGGCTTTGGCTGCTGCTATGGCCTGCAAAAAATAAAATATCCCAGGGCTGTTCCCAGAGTTGTTGGTTTAACTGTTGCGAACTTGGCTCCACTAGAAAATTAACATCCGCCTGGGGCAATTGATTCAGCAAGGCGCGATCGTGGTCAATTTCAATCCCCTGACTGTTGCCTAAAATGGCAAGAATGCGGACTTTTCGCGATTGTTCCACATCTCGTTTTGTCAACGATCGACGGTAATCGGGCGGATTCAACGCCAATTCCGATCGAGGATAATCCTCGAAAAATTGCCAATGCTCCCAGGGAAACCGCAGCATTTCCAATTGTTCTGCCAGAATGACTAACCGTACTTCCTCAACGGGATTCAATTGGGTACGCAACTGGCGTTCGATCGTTTGAAAGGCTGGATCACTCAGCGCTTGATTGAGCAAGCTGTGTAACCTTTGGCAAAGGGTTTTAAATTCTGACTTGGAAACATGGGTCACATCGGTGCTATCAATTTCAAAGACCGATCGCAACGCCCCCAGTTGGGTGCCACCTAGGTGACGATACAACGCTTGGTAGAGGGTGCGCCATTGCTGAAAACATTGGTGCAGTTCCGGCAGAGCTGGTAGACTGCCCGTCACCTGAATGGGATTGGCTTGGGGATCTGTCCAAATTTGCGCCGCGATCGACGGAAATCCCTGCTGCCAGTTGCCCTTGCCTAAATTTAAAACCACTAACTGATTCATACTGTCTCCTTCGCGCTTTGAGTCAGCCGTTAAGCCAGGAAGGATTCCACAACGGTGGTTTGCGCCAATGTGACCTGCACCGCAAAGGCCGTTTCGATCGGGCAGCGGAACCGTTGCAGTTGAATCACGTTATCCGCCGATCGGGCTTGCACCGTTTGCACAACTTCGCCTTCCGGTGTCACTAAACTGAGGGCCAGATCTTCCGGTAGGCAGTCTACTCCAGCGATCGGGCGTAGCTGTACCTGCACCATCACCCGTTGATCCGCTTCCGGCGTAATCGCAACTAGCAACAGCACCACCTGTTCCGCCAACCGCAACGCCTTGACCCGCCGTACAATCTCCACGGCTTCTTCCCCATCCCGCAGGGCGATCGCGGGCTGTAGTTGTAATTCCTCTAAGGTTTGCCAACCTGTTTCAAATTGATTTTGTAGCCATTGGCCTAAGCGAGTCACAGACTCTTGGAAGGTCTGCTGGAGATTAGTTAGAAGCGAATTGCCAACGGTATTGTACTGGAGTTGATAGAGGCGTTGTCGCCAAGACGCTTGGGTGATTAACGCCCCCCATAGTTGAAAAGGAATTTCTAAGCGAGGGTTACTCGAATTTCCTAAGCGTTGCAAAATATTTTCCGCCTGTACTGCTTCCACCGTTGCCAAGGGGGCGATCGCCGCCTGCGTCACTTCATTGGGAGCCAACTGCTGCACCACCCACAGTACCGCAATATCCGACACCAAGAAGTCCCGATCGAGGTGGTAGGTACGATCGTCGGCATCATAGCGCCCGTGGGTCTTCAGCATGGCATGGGTCGCGTAGCCCCAAACCCCCAGGCAACCATCATCCAGATTCACCTGTACCGCCAGAAAATAATCCCCCGCCCAATCCGACGCATCCACCCACTCCTGGGGCACAACTAATTCAGCCGTATCCAAACTGCGATCGGGCAGTAGCACCAACCGTTTCGCCCCCAGTTGAATGCCCGCCCCATTCACAAACGCCCAAACGTTGGATAAATCCACCCCGTTGGGAAAGGCTGCTGCTTGCGGGAAGTATTCCGATCGCAACCACGGCAAGATGGTTTGCACACTGAGGTGATTCAAAAACAGTTGCCACTGCACAGCAACGGATACACCCCGCTGGCTTTGCTGTTCTGCCTGCGATCGTACCGTTTGCGGAATGGCCAAAATCAGTTCGGTAGGACTTTCTAGATAGAGACTCATGGGACTTTCCTCGGTGGTAGGCTGGCGACTGGGATGCTGGCAGGTAACGATCCTAGGAACTCGATCGATAGCGCGATTGCAGCCAATCTTCTAGCAAGGTGCTGATGGATTTCACCACGGTGGAACTTAAAGAAATATGCAACGTCTCCTGGCTCCAACGACTGAGCGCCAGCAATAAATTTTCGCGGGTTTTGGCTAGCTTCCGCGAGACTGTGTATTGCTGAATGCCCAGGATTTTCGCCATTTGCTGCTGGGTCAAATTGTCCTGGTAATACAGCTTCAGCAACTGCTGCCCCAGTTCATCCAACTGCCCGATCGCCCCTTGCAGAAACTGCTCCATGGCCGCTAACTGGGCTTTGCGATCGTCCGCCTCTTCCTGGGAGATCAGCTCACCCAACGGCGATTCCCGCTGCACATCGGGCAAATCCACCTGCCAATCTTCCTCGCCATCCCCCGCCGCTACATTCAGCGATTGGGTGGCAGGGTAGAGGTAGCGCCGCACCTGGTTAGCCATTTGCTTCAGCCAGGTTTCCAGCATTTCCGCCGTCACGTCTGTTGTGAGTTCTGGGGCGGACGGGTTCACTGGCTGGCTCGCTTGCTGGTTGTACTGGGCGGCGATCGTGGCCCAAGTCTCCGCATCCGGGCCAGCACTGGTACGCCCTTGGGGATTGCGGCTGGGGGGATAGGCCGCCATAAAACAAGTCCAAGCTAACAGGTATTCCTGCTGCTGAGTCGAACTCAAACCCGCTTGCTCCAAGGTTTCCGCCAATAACCTCCGGCTGAGTTTCAGCAACAAACTCCATTCGCTACAGAGATCAATTTCCCGCTGTTGCCGCAGGTTACTGCGCAGGATATTACAAAAGGCCGTATTGGCATAGGTTTTGAGGCTGGGGCGCTGGCTCGAGTCAAAGGCCCGCAGCAACCGGGGCACCTCCGCAATCACCCCTTGAAAGCAGTCGGAAAAGCTGACTTGGCTGGAACTGACCTGGGGCATGGTGCGGTGGACGCTCCAGTAGCAGGTTTCCTGGAGGTAAGCCGAAAGATGCCCCAGGGCGAGCTGTTGCCGCAGGACGGGATTGGTCGCCGTCTGGCTGGTCTGCCAAGCCCGGTGCCAGTAGATCGCCCAGAAGTCCTCCGATCGCGCCTGGGCCGCTTCTTGGGCCGTTTGCTGGGCTGTTTCCTGGGCCGTTTGGGTCTGCATACTGCGCCGTAATCGGGCATCCACCACCCAGCCTGCTGTACGATCGGACTGGAACTGAAGGAAGCTAGAGAAGCTGGCAATAAGATCTTTACGGGACTGTATAGGCATGGCTGAAGGTCCTTTGTCCTGTGTCTACCAGGGATTTCCAATGACTGTAAATGCTGCCCAGTAGTAGGGATGGGAAAAATCCGTTTGTTCCAGGGTGGGCAAGGAGGCTAGGGACAAGGGTTGATCCCCGGTGCGAGACGCGATCGGACTGGAAAAACTGAAGGGTTGCTTTGAGGGTTGCTTTGAGGATTGGTTTAAGGATTGGTGCAAAGTAGAAGGACGTTGGACACCGGATTTTAACAGGGTGATCTGCGCCTGCCGGAGGGCTGATGATTTAATTGGAGCCTGTTTCAACTGTTCATAGAAATGGCGCATAAGCACTAAAGTTGCCGTATCGTCCACAGACCAGAGACTGGCGATCGTGGCCTTGGCTCCGGACTGCACCGCCAATCCCGCAAAACCGAGTTCTGCATTGGGGGATCCGATCGCCGTCTGGCAAGCGCTTAACACCAGCAATTGCACCACCGGAACCCGCAGGTTGAGTTCTCGGATATCTGTCAAGCGCAGGGGTTGATCCCAAAATTGCAGGTAGGAATCCTGGGCCGACTGGGCTGAAATGACCGCATGGGTGGCAATGTGAACAATCCCAAAGGGCTGCTGCGATCGAGCTTTTTGCAGATTTTCTAGGGTGAAGTCTTCGTTGAGGAGTTGTTTTCCTTGGCCGACCGATTGCGTAACGGATTGCAATTCGATCGGAACCGCAGGTAAGGGGGGCGCTTTGGCAAATTTGGCTGCCCCCACCGCCAGCACTTGCAACCCTTGTAAATTATTGGGGCGATGATCCAGTAAATTAAAGGCCGGAATCACCCCGAGGTTATATTTTTCAATTAAATATTGCTTGCCATCATGCAACGCGGCGAGGGGTAATCCCCGTAAGCCGGTGCCCAGGCAAAATAAAATCGTGCCAATTTCTTGCTGCTTGAGTTCTTGCTCAATGGGTTCAATCAGCCATTGGTGGAGTTGTTGTGCAGCGGGTAAGTATTCCTGGGGCTCCGTAAGCGGATTGACGACGCCTAGGCGAAATTGTGCACCGACTTGATTGCGGACTTTGAGGGTGGCGGTAGGGATCGATCGATGAATCGGTTTGCCCTGTGGGTTGACGAGGATAATATCTAAGCGATCGGGCAGGGGGATCGCATACAGGAGCGCTGTTTTCGTTTGGGTGTGCGGCGTTAACTGGTTTAAGCGCCTTTGAATTTGCTCTAAGCTCAGCAACTGGCTACTGAGTTTTCCTTCATAAAAGGCTTCGTACTGCGCTTTCCAACCCACTTCCACCTGATTGATTGCGGCGACTAAGTCCTCCCGATCGAGACTGGCCTTCAGTTGGGGAATATCCAAGGGCGGAATCACGGGTTCAGGGGTCGATCGAGCTAATAAATTAGGGGGGGCTGCTAAATTAGGGGGGGCTGCTAAATTAGGGGGGACGGCGGTGCGGGAATGGGTTTCCGCGAGGGCGGGTAAAAGTCCTATCCCAGGGAGGATTACACCGATCGATGGCGGAATCAACAGTCCCCATAGCCGCGATCGCAATCGGCGCGATCGTGTCATGAAGGGATGTAAAAGCCTATAGCCTTGCCAGCATTTCATAGGAATTATTTAGCTGAGTGCTGATAAATTGGCAATCGTCGAGTCAAAATATCCTAGCTGATTCCGAGTCAGTTCCGCTGTAGAACCTCACGAACTGTTGCAATTGCAGGGAACCACGATAGGTTGCAATCAAACCTTAATTTGGTACGGAATTATCTAGAGAAACATGTTTGCGAATGAATTGAATCAGAAGTTTTCAACTAGAGACGATTCACTTAATGGTTACTTCGCTTGTTAAGGTTGTCATTCCGGATGAAGAATACAAATGGATTTTCAATGATTTAACCAGTCTGTCTCGTTCTGTATGGTGGGTGCAGAGGTATAAGATTGACGTAGCCACAGTTTGAACCGTGAGTCCTACAATAAAAAACGACCGAGAAACCTCGATCGTCAATACATTTTATTTTCTGAAATATGGACTATTCAACTCTCCTTGATTCCCATTCAACCCTAATGCGCCCATTCCACAGAGGTAATTTTTGCACTCGCTCCGGCAATCGATCGAGTTGTGGCAAAGGGTAAGTTCACTCCAGGCTGAAAATTTCCCTGCTGTGTAATAAAACTAGTTGTAATTTCCTTGCCGTTGCGATCGACGATCGTGTAGTTAATCGTAAAGCGCTTGACCATCAGTCCTGTCTGATTAACCACCTCTCCTTGTAACGTGGCTCCGTTATACCTTAATCGACGAACTTGCATTGCAGCAGCTTTCTCCGTTGTCGAGGATGAAGGACTCATGGGATTGCAGAGGCGATCGAGGTTGACCCATTGCCCCGTAGGACTTTGCATAAAGCAAAAGGAATCGAGGGTCGTGCTAAGGGCTGGACGCCCGGAAGCTATCCCGCAGACTGTTACGATCGCGCAACTGACCCAGCCTAACGTTCCACCCAACCGCCCCGGCGATCGGCCCATCGATCGGCCCAAAGTCTGATTCTTCAATAACATGACCGAATCCTCCCGTTCAAGCACGGCTCATCAAGTATCATGAATCAATTACTCAATCATGGATACATCGCTTTCTTAATTACTTTCTACATGGCTTGCCATATCACTTGTCATGTCAACGGTTAGATTGTTGATTGCAGCATCAGTGAGAAAAGGGGCAAGAACACTCACCCCTGATATCGATCGAAGACCTCCTGTCGATCGAAAACTTTTACAATACCTCATCCATTGCAATGACAAATTACTAGAATAAACTCTATGACAAACTTTGGAATAAACGCTGTGACAAACTGACCTGAATAGAAATCACAATGGATTGCAAGCTGCCTCCGATGGGGTTGGGTCAATTTGCAATCATCGCAATGGTGTAAACCTAAGGATCACACTTCTGGCCATTGGGTTTGGTGCAAAGGGGCCCCAACTTTCCTGCCCGTCCTGCAATTTGCCGCGTCACAAAGGCCAATGGCCCAGCCTTGTGTTCTCCATTAAACGGTGTGGGTTTAGTCACATCAAAGCCACAGGCTTGGGCGTCTTTGGGATTGTTGAACCAGAAACCCAGGTGGAAGGTGTTGACTGGGCCACGGGTGCCTGAGGTGTCAATGCCAAAGATTTGATCCAAAAAGATCGTTTTTAGCGAAGTTGCACCCGCTTCCAAATCCGATTGATACCAAGCCAAACCAAAGTTTTTGAAGTTGGGATCCCGCGACCCATCGGCTAACTGCGGCGTACTTTCGATCGAGAACAAATCAAACTTAACCCCTTCCTTAAACCCTTCCAGTTGAATATTCAAATGGTCATTTAATTCACCACGCACTACAGTGACTCTGACTTTAGGTTTCAGTCCGGGTTTCGCTAAACAGGGAACAAACTGGCCAACTGGATACATTTCAAATTGAGTGGACTGAATTTCTGCCTTGGCTTGCAACGGGTAGAGGATCGATAACGTTGCCATCATCAAGCTGCCAGCAACTGCCGTTCCACGCACACAAGATTGAATCAACTGACGAACCATAACAACCTCCAAACTAGGAAACCTTCAACTCGGGGGTGAATTCAAGGTGCTGAGGTATGACACGGTAGAGATCGATCGGTTATGCAGGTCGATCGCCCGATCGAGGATGCAATTTCTGGATCATCGGGGGACTCACCTGCGGCGTTATTCAGCCAAACCTAGGCTCTGTAGGACTTTCAGCCTCCTCACAAACTCCTCAAAGTTTTTCGCTAGGGTAGCAATGTTCCATCAACCAGCGGCGATCGCAGACTGTTCTAATCCGCCAGCGATCGTTCTCCATTAACCTTGCTGCCGTGACTTTCCTGAACCCACTATGATTTGGAACTCCCAGAAAGCCCCAAAAGCCTATCCAGACCGATCGGCCCTCAGTGCGTCTTCCAGTGTTCCCCCCAGTGTTCCCCCCAGTGCGCCTCCCCGGGCAGCCCCTCTTGGGATCAGCTTTCATGTCCAAGCCCTCACCAAAACCTATCGCATGGGTGAGGTAGAAGTGTATGCGTTGCGATCGGTGGATTTAGATCTCTACGATGGTGAATTTGTCGTCATTCTGGGGCCATCGGGGAGCGGCAAATCGACATTGCTGAATATTCTCGGCGGATTGGATATCGCCACCACGGGGCATGTTTTCTTCCACGATCGGGACTTGACCGACGCCAATGATGCAGAACTGACCCGATTTCGGCGGGATTGTGTCGGATTTATTTTTCAGTTTTACAATTTAATTCCCAGTTTAACGGCGCGGGAAAACGTGGCCCTAGTCACGGAGATTGTCCGGCATCCGATGCGCCCGGAAGCCGCCCTAGCCCTTGTGGGACTAAGCGATCGCCTCGATCACTTTCCGGCGCAAATGTCCGGGGGGGAACAGCAACGGGTGGCCATTGCCCGCGCGATCGCTAAACGACCTGAAGTGTTGCTCTGTGATGAACCCACGGGAGCCTTGGACTACCAAACAGGCAAACTGGTTTTAGAGGCTTTGGCAAAAGTGAATCAAGACCTCGGCACGACTACCGTTGTCATTACCCACAATGCTGGAATTGCTGCCATGGCCGATCGGGTAGTCACCATGCGCAGTGGCGAAATTACCCAAATCCAAGTGAATCCTCACAAAGTTACACCCGCCGAGTTGGAATGGTAATCTCAATCGCAGTCAATTTATTTGAGTTTGACTATTACAACTCCATTGTTTTTAGCGTTCAATCTAGAATTTTCAATTTTGTTGTTGCTGTGTGAATCCCTATGTTTAACAAACTTTTAGTTGCCCTGGATCATTCTCCGATGGCCGATCGTGTGATGGCTAAGGCAATGGCGATCGGTCAAGCTAACCAGGCAGAACTCCTGCTGTTGCATGTCTTATCCGGTGAAGAAGAAGACAGCCCCTTACCCATTCCGCCGGGAGCTGAGGAAATCTACTGGGCACCGGGCACCGGGTTTAACCTAGACATTTGGCGGAAGCAGTGGGAAACCTACGAGCAGGAATGCCTTGACCAACTGCACCAGCGATCGGCCCTGGCCCAAACGGCAGGCATTGCCACCCAGGTTAAACAAATTGCAGGCAGTCCAGGCCGCAGTATTTGCCATCAAGCCAAGGTTTGGGGTGCGGATCTGATTGTGATTGGCCATCGGGGCCGCTTGGGTCTACAGGAATTGATCCTCGGCAGCGTGAGTAATTACATTCTGCACCATGCGCCCTGTGCCGTTTTGACGGTGAAGACGGCCCTGGATGAAGACTCGAATGGGAAACAACTCCCAGATAACCATCAAGGCGCGAGACGCTGAATTTCCCAGCCCTTCGGTTCCTGCTGCGTATCCTGTTGAGTGTAAAGAAAGCGATCGTGGAGCCGATTCGGTCGCCCTTGCCAAAACTCAAAACTCTGGGGCAGAATGCGATATCCGCCCCAAAAGGACGGCACCGGAATTTCCTGGTGCATAAACTTACGTTGCATTTCGTCCAGCTTCATTTCCAGCAACTGCCGAGAAGAAATGATGCTACTCTGCTGGGAACACCAAGCCCCTAACTGATTGCCTCGGGGACGAGTCGCAAAATATTTCAAGGATTCTGCGGTGGGCACTTTGACGGCATGGCCCGTAATTTGCACCTGCCGTTCCAGCGCTAACCAAAGAAATAATACGGCAACCTGGGAATTTTCTTGAATTTGCTGAGCTTTGCGACTTTCGTAATTGGTGAAAAACACCAACCCCTGTCGATCGAAATATTTCAACAATACCGTGCGAACGGAGGGCGCAGCACTGGCCGAAGCCGTCGCCAATACCATGGCATTCGGTTCTAACAACTCCGCTTGGCAAGCTTGCTGAAACCACAGTTCAAATTGGTCAAAGGGGTCGGGTTTCAGCATCTCGCGATCTAACCCGGCCTGGGCATATTCCTGCCGTAACTTTCCAAGATCCATAGGGGCAGCACTTCCTCACAACTTCCTCATCTAGTTTTAGCAAACTTGTTCATAGCAAGTTCTTGGACATGTTGCATTGTTTGAACAAGCCTTAAATCCCAAGGGTAAAATATTATGGATAATTTATCAATTAGACAACTTTATCGATTCAGGAGTGGACTGATTTTCTTAGCTATTGCTTTCGCTATTACAGCAATTATTTCAGGCTTCTATATCCTGACAAAAACACCCTTAGTATCAGTGGATGCGCCCAGTTTTTTTAAACTTTCCTTTAATTTTTCGCTGTTTGGCAGTCTATTTAGCTTTGGAGGAGCAATTGTTGTCACCCAGAATATCCAGTTGCGCCAATTCAAGCAACGAATCATCCTCCATGAACAGTGCCCCTTCTTAGTCGTTTATCAGCCATCGCAGATTCCCTCGCTACAAAAGCATCGACCGGGCAATCCATTTGTGTGTGTGAAATGTCCATTGGGACTCGATCTAACTGGAGATCGTGCTAGTGGATTGATTCATGCCTGTAAAGTCTATGAACAATTACACGATGAGTGGGAAATCTCTCAAGCTAACGCATCGTCTAATTAATCTCTGTAAAGTCCTGCAAAGCAGTCAAGCACTTCACCTATGAAGCCTTTGGATCGGAAACTCTGGCGAGATTTATTGCATTTGTGGGGACAGATTGTAGCGATCGCGCTGATTGTGGCCTGTGGCATTGCGATCTTTGTCTTGATGCAAAGTAATTATGAATCGCTCAAAGTTTCCCAGGCCAGTTATTACGAACAATATCGCTTTGCCGAGGTCTTTAGCGGCCTCAAACGCGCCCCCAATGCCCTCACAGCCCAAATCGAAGCCATTCCCGGAGTTGCCCAGGTACAAACGCGGGTAGTGGTGCCTGTCACCCTGAATGTCCCCAACCAAACGGAACCCGTTACCGGACGCTTAGTGTCCATTCCCGATCGCCCAGCACCGATGCTCAATGCTCTCTATCTGGCCCAAGGTCGCTACATCGAAGCCGATCGGCCCGATGAAGTCTTGGTCAGCGAAACCTTTGCCAAGGCCAATCATCTGCAATTGGGAAATGCCCTCGGTGCGGTGATTAATGGGCGGTGGCAGAGTTTGCGGATTGTCGGCATGGTGCTGTCACCGGAATATGTCTATGAAATTCGTCCCGGTGATTTTTTCCCGGATAACCAGCGGTTTGGGGTGCTGTGGATGGGGCGCAAGGCGCTGGGAACGGCATTTAATATGGATGGGGCGTTCAATGACGTAGCACTTTCGCTGATGCCCAACACCAACGTGGCGGAAGTGATTTTTCAGTTAGATCATCTGCTGGAACCCTACGGTGGCCTCGGAGCCTACGATCGCGAGGATCAAATTTCCAACCGTTTTGTTTCCGATGAAATCATTCAACTGCGCGCCCATGCTCAAATTTTGCCCGTCATTTTCCTAGGCGTTGCTGCTTTTTTATTGAACATTGTGCTGTCCCGGTTAATTCAAACCCAACGGGATCAAATCGCAGTCCTGAAAGCTTTTGGCTACAGTAACCGGGCGATCGGGGGACATTTTCTAAAATTTGTTTTTGTCATTGTTTTGCTAGGCAGCCTGTTAGGCATTGGGGTTGGCCTGTGGTTGGGGTCGGGACTAACGCAACTTTATGGCCAGTTCTATCATTTTCCGGTGCTGCATTATGAGATTCAGCCGGGAATGTTACTCACCGCTTTGTTGATTAGTGGGGGGGCAGGGATTGTGGGAGCCGTGGGCGCGGTACGGCGGGCGATCGCGCTGCCCCCAGCGGAGGCCATGCGTCCGGAACCTCCCGCCCAATTTCGGCGCACGCTGATGGAACGGTTGGGGTTACAAGCGTTTTTGTCTCCCGTGGGGCGCATTATTTTACGGAACTTAGAACGTAAACCTTGGCAGGCCATGCTGTCGATCGTGGGAATTTCCCTCGCCGTTGCATTACTGGTTTCCGGTCGCTTTGGCCATGATGTGATGAATTATTTAATCGATGTGCAATTTAACCGCATGCAACGGGATGATGTGACGATCGTGTTTAATGAACCCCGATCGAGCGGTGTGCAGGAGGAAGTGGCGCACCTACCGGGTGTCTTGTATGCCGAGCCCTTCCGTAGTGTCGCAGCTCGCCTCCGGTTTGAACATCGTACCCACAAAATTGGCATCATGGGTTTAAAAACACCAGGAGAATTGAGAAAATTACTCGATCAGCAACTTAATCCCATTCGTCTCCCGATCGAAGGATTGGTCATGACCGATCACCTTGCAAAGATGCTGGGAATCACGACAGGAGAAATGCTGACGGTGGAAGTTTTGGAGGGCGATCGACCGATTCGGCAAGTGCCGTTGGTCGGCGTGGTGGATGAAATGGTGGGCGTGTCAGCCTATATGGATATCCATGCCCTGAATCGCTTAATGCAGGAGGGGGATACCATTTCCGGTGCCTTCCTCGCGGTTGATCACCTGCACCTCGATCGCCTCTATCAAACCCTGAAACGCACTCCTGGTGTAGCGGGAGTGGCGCTGCGTCAAGCGGTGATTGACCAATTCCAAAAAACGATCGCCGAAAGCCAAGCCATTTCCACCACCATTCAAGTGGTTTTTGCCTGCATTATCGCCTTTGGGGTGGTTTACAATGCCGCGCGAATTGCCCTTTCTGAGCGAGGCCGGGAACTGGCAACGCTACGCATTGTCGGCTTTTCTCGACTACAAATTGCCATTATTTTACTGGGGGAACAGGCTGTGTTAACGATCGTCGCAATCCCGATCGGGATGCTGTTGGGCTACGGCATAGTTGCGTTAATGGTTGTGGCCTACAGTTCCGAACTTTACCGTTTGCCCTTAGTCGTCAGCCAGAAAACCTATGCCTTCGCCTTTGTGGTGATTACGATCGCCGCTGTCGTATCGGGTTTGATTGTTCGTCGGCAGCTCGATCGTCTAGATTTAGTAGCAGTTCTCAAAACTAGAGAGTAATCATCAGAGAATGATTAAGAATCATTGAATCCTGGTTTAGCGGACGAACCGCAGTCCCTCTATCAATCAAGACAGTCATCAAGACAGTTAAGCTCAGTGAAGGAACCCCGCCCATTCCAAAACAGACAAGCTACAGTAGAGCCAATCTCATTGCTCTAAAATACTCCATTAGAGAGGGAACACTTAATGAATCGTCGTGAGTTTGTTAGCTGGGTGGGATTAGGTTGGATTGCCAGTTCGCTGCCGGTCGCGATAGCGGCTTGCTCGTCCCAGCCATCTGCATCCACAGCCCCCTCAGCGGGTTCCAGCCAGTTGCCCCCACCTCCCGCCACTACCAACGCGATCGCGATCGGGGAAGCGGCTGACCTAGACAAGGCAGGTTTTATCAAAGGCCAAGCGGGGGATAAGCCCGTCGTTGCCGTCAAAGTCAAAGATCAAATCACTGCGGTGAATCCCACCTGCACCCACAAAGGCTGCGTTGTGGATTGGAAGGCCGATCAACAGAAATTTGTCTGTCCCTGCCACGGCGCTACCTATGCCGCCGATGGCAGCGCACCCACGAAACCTGCGAGCAATCCCCTCGCGACCTATGCGGTCAAGGTTGAAGGGGGCAAGGTGTTGGTAGAAACCTAATCTCCCTCGCTTGATAGCAGTCTTGAATTAAACGTCGATCGCGTGGATTCGATCCCCCTAAATCCCCCTTATTAAGGGGGACTTTGAATAGATCTTTCCGGTTCCCCCTTTATGAAGGGGGGGTAGGGGGGATCTGCCCCTCTTGCGTAGACAAATTAATCGTGAAAGCGTTCCGCTCTGCATTTGTAAATAACGATTGCAGTATTAATCGTAAAGTTCGATCGCGTGGATTCGATCCCCCTAAATCCCCCTTATTAAGGGGGACTTTGAATAGATCTTTCCGGTTCCCCCTTTATGAAGGGGGGGTAGGGGGGATCTGCCCCTCTTGCGTAGACAAATTAATCGTGAAAGCGTTCCGCTCTGCATTTGTAAATAACGATTGCAGTATTAATCGTAAAGTTCGATCGCGTGGATTCGATCCCCCTAAATCCCCCTTAATAAGGGGGACTTTGACTATATTTTCTCTTTTTTCTCCTTTACCTACCTTTCTCGCGTTTTTCCTCTATTTCTCTTGTTCCCCCTTTTTTAAGGGGGGTTAGGGGGGATCTGCAACCTTCGGGACAACCGATCGATCGCACCTACTCCACAACCCGATCGCGCTCCATCATGCTGATGTATTTCCAATCGGAGCCGAGGACGGGAATGGGAGGACTCCAGCGAGTGCGATCGCAAAACCGTACGACTTGCAGTTGGTTAATGGTGGTTTGAATTTCTTCGCGGGTGCCGAGCAGGTAGATTTGGAAGGGTCTGCGGGTATCGTCGATCGAAGTTTCTGGACGATCGGGACCGCCAAAGCCAATGAACATGGGATTTCTCCTGGTTGTGGATGGGGAGGAAATCCCAAAAATTAAAGCCACCCTTTTGCGCAGGACAAGTAGGGTGGCCCGATCGAATGTTACAATCCGTGTCAGACCGCCGAGCTGCCTGGTTCAGCTTGGGGGTTTAGCTACCCTCTGTTGCCGCAAACAACGTTGGGTAGCGCTTCAATTTTTGGGGTACAGCCAACTCAATCGGTGAAGGACACGGTTGCAACTGGCTATGAAAAAACAGCCTAGGGGTAAAGTGGGGCGCTGTCAACTGTATTTTGATTTTTTGCAATTCTGTGATGTTTCGTAATATTTGAGGGTGGATCCCCCTAAATCCCCCTTAAAAAGGGGGACTTTGAGTAATTGAGAGATATTCTTAAGAATTTGGATAATTTTGCTTGATTCCCCCCTTTTTAAGGGGGGTTAGGGGGGATCGGATTCTAAGGGTGTTGATGAAGTCGATTATTTCAGCGATCGACGAGCTATGTCTTCTGGGGAAATGTAGGTGGTTGTAGACGTGCCATCTTCATGATGAACAGTAATAGAGTAACCACGCTCACAAATTTTTTGGGCATATTTGCCGCGTACAAGTTTCCCCATTTTGCTGAGGTCATATTCTGGCTGCATGTCATCATCGGAGTTAGAAAAAGTCGTTTGAGACATCGTGGTTTTAGCGTGGGTTTGAATTAAACTTCGATCGCGCCTTTGATGGCGGCGGTGACGATTTTGACGGCGGGGTGATCGACGGCGGCATCGAGGGCGGCAAATCCAGCTTCTTTGCCAGCGTTAATAATACGATCTTTGAGGGTTGGGTTCTTTTCGATTTCTTCGATCGCTTTCATGGCAATCAGAGTTTGATTATTGGTGGTGTCTGTAGCGGAGATTTGATCGAGTAATGCTTTGATTTCTTGGGCGGCTTGAACAAGGTTCTGAGAATTGACGATTTTATTTCCAGCGATCGCGTCTCCAGCAACATTACCTGTTTTCATTTTGTTGCCTTGGGCGATAGTGTCTTTATCACCCATAACTTTGTCACCCATAACTTTATCGCCTGCGATTCTGTCTCCGTTCCAAATATTGTCATTACTCACGTTATTTACCTCTGCTTTATTGTGAATGGGACGCTCTACGGCACGCCGAGTAATATCTACAAGATCATCATAGACTCTTTCATAAAATCCTTCCTCCCCTCGCTCTCGGATTCTTCGTCGTTGGCGTTGTTCCATGGATTCATAACCGTCGAGCAGTTGCCGAATTTTAATTGTGGTTTTAAGCTTTCCAATTGGATAGTCGGAGATACCCATTTCCTCTAGGCCAAGGAGTTCTTGGTAGTCGAGGGGGTCGGCGTCGGGGTGGCCTGGGACGGGGATGTATTCACCGATTTCCAGGTTGGCGAAGGATTTGTGGATGCGTTGGAAGGTGTCGCGGATGAGGGTGAGGAAGGCACGGCGGGTTTGCTTGCGGCCAGCAATGCTGATGAAAATTTTTCTATCGTCGTCGTCGGATTTGATACGGGCGATGTTGCAGGGTTCGCCGTTTTCGCAATATTGCAGTAGGACTCCAGTGCGCCAGCGGGTGTGGTTGTGGATTTTTTCGTGGGAGAGGACAATGAAGCGGGAAATAATACTGTCGTGCAGGATGGGGTAGTGGTATTGGAAGTCGAGGGTGTCACCTTCGAGGTCGGTGTTTTGGGGTTGTTCCTTGGGCAGGATGGCGGGGATGAGGTGGTGGTGGGGCGTGTCGGCAATGGGGAAGCAGAGTTGGAATTCCTGCATCAGTTCAATCAGGCAGTGGTGGCGGTTGGGGGGGTAGCGGTGGGCGTCGAGGATGCGGGTCAGGTCAGCGGGGGTGAGGATGCCTTTGGTTTTGGTTTTGAGGATGTCGTCGCTGAGGAGGGCGTAGATGCCGCTGGTGACCCAGTGGGGGTTGAGGATGTTGGTGGTTTGCAGAATGGGGTGATCGCGGAAGTTGAGGACAATGCCGAGGTTGTGGAGCAGGCGGATGAGTTGGTCTTGGTCGGGTTCTTCGGTGAT
Source organism: Alkalinema pantanalense CENA528 (assembly GCF_050753345.1). Lineage (NCBI taxonomy): Bacteria > Bacillati > Cyanobacteriota > Cyanophyceae > Leptolyngbyales > Leptolyngbyaceae > Alkalinema > Alkalinema pantanalense. The sequence goes on from NZ_JBLZFX010000019.1 coordinate 48,955, forward strand.
GTCATGCTTGGCGCAGAGGGTGATGTAGCGTTCGAGGCTGATGAAGTCTTGGTCGAGGGTTTCGAGGGTTTGTTTAAGGTTGAACCAATTGAGGGGGAGGAGGTCGTAGACTTCGCGCAGTTCAGCAATTTCGTGGTGGATTGCGTTGCGGAGTTCGGGAATCCCTTGGCCCGTGGCGCAGGAGGTTTCGAGAATGGCTCTGATGTTGGGGTATTTTTCGCGCAGGGCTTTGCGGTTGATATCAAGGGGTTGTTCGTCACATTTGTTGCCGACAATGATGACAGGGGCACCATCACCGAAGGTTTCGATCAGTTTAAGCCATTTGTCGAGGCGATTTTCTTCTTCGCTGGTGCGGCAGTTGGCAATGAGGAGATAGAGGCTGCGTTTGGTTAGGAAAAACTGGTGGGTCGCGTGGTAAATTTCTTGGCCACCAAAGTCCCAGACATTGAGACGAATGGGTTTTGTGTTGACCTCGACGTTCCACTTAGTAATCGCTAAGCCATCGGTTTGGGATTCGTTAGCGTTGTAGATATCATGCATTAAGCGATTGAGCAGGGAAGTTTTGCCAACGCTACCTTGACCCACCAGGAGGACTTTGGCTTCGTTGAGGGGAAGGACTTTGCCACTGTTGAGGCGGTGGAGATAGTTGAAAATGGCTTTTACTGATCCAGGATCTTCGCTGGAGTCCGCAGGGCCAAGGACTTCGGGAGAAATGGGAAGGCGATTGCGACGGAGATCGAGGGTTTTGAGTTGGGGTAAATCTTGTAGGCAATCGGGAATTGCTTCAATTTTGTTATTTTCTAAATCTAGCTTTTCGAGATTGGTGAGTTGGCCGATCTCCGCCGGGATTTCGCTGATTTGGTTGTTAGCGAGGTAAAGTTGCGTCAGATTGGTGAGTTGGCCGATCTCCGCCGGGATTTCGCTGATTTGGTTGTCAACGAGGGAAAGATGCGTCAGACTGGTGAGTTGGCCGATCACCGCCGGGATTTCGCTGATTTGGTTGTTAGAGAGGTAAAGGTGAGTCAGACTGGTGAGTTGGCCGATCACCGCTGGGATTTCGCTGATTTGGTTGCTATAGAGGTAAAAGTGCGTCAGACTGGTGAGTTGGCCGATCACCGCCGGAATTTCGCTGATTTGGTTGTTAGAGAAGTCAAAGTGCATCAGATTGCTCAGTTGGCCGATCTCCGCCGGAATTTTACTGATTTGGTTGTTACGGAGGTAAAGTTCCGTCAGATTGCTCAGTTGGCCGAGCACCGCCGGGATTTCGCTGATTTGGTTGTTAGAAAGGGAAAGTCGCGTCAGATTGGTGAGTTGGCCGAGCACCGCCGGGATTTCGCTGATTTGGTTGTTA
>NZ_JBLZFX010000019.1:50412-75847 GCF_050753345.1 Alkalinema pantanalense CENA528
GGTGAGTTGGCCGAGCACCGCCGGGATTTCGCTGATTTGGTTGTTATCGAGGTAAAGGTGCGTCAGATTGGTGAGTTGGCCGATCTCCGCCGGGATCTCCGAAAAACCGCAGCTAACACAGCGAAGAACGTTTAATGGATTGAGTTGGAATAAAATATCTGGCCAACGCTGCAATGGATTACCACTCAGATCGAGTTCTTCCAAGTTTTCCAGTATTTTCAATTCTGATGGAAGCGCTGCGATCGAATTTGTGATGATTGTGGGAACATACTTCTCACCCTCCCATTCCCATTTCTCCACTTTCCCCAATACCAATTTCTTCAACCCCGTCAATCGCCCAATTTCCTTCGGCAGTTCCGTCAGCCCCATCCCCGACAGGTCAAGCTCCTCCCATTGTTCATCCGCCGCCTGGTCAATGAGGCGAAGTAGCTCTCGTTGCGTCGTGGGTTGAGACATGGTGCGGGTGGGAGAGTAGGTGGGTGGGTGGGGAACAGGTAGTTTTATTTTGGCAAAAATTTTTGGAAATGGAAACGTGAGAAACTGACGATCGTTCCATCCTTGTGTAGTAAAACGACCAGACCAACAAGCCCCCAGGACGAAAACGCTATAATAGACCTGTTCTAGCCCTCTAGGATCGATCGTCATGCCCACAACAGTCAACCTTGACCCAGAGCTACTACAAGCCATTCAAGCGATCGCTTCAGCCGAATTATCCCTTGATGCAATTATCGAAGAAGCATTAAGAAGTTACTTACAACAACACAACAAACCTAATCCTCCGATCGGATTTGGTGATGCCCTCCTAGAATTTCGCAAACAACACAATCTCGATCAAATCGATCTTAATCCCGATGAAATCTGGGCTAACATTCGCGATCGCGACTTCACAGGCAATGAGGTTGTTTTTGAATGAGCCTCAAATATTTGCTCGATACCAATATCGTTTCCGAAGCCATTCGCCCCTCACCCCATCCAAATGTAATTCAGAAAATTTTTGAACATCAACATCAAATTGCGATCGGTGCAGTTGTTTGGCATGAACTATTAGTCGGATGTTATCGAATGCCATTATCCCAGCGTCGCACAATGATCGAGAGCTATCTCTACAATGAAGTTAAAAACAAGCTGCCGATTCTACCTTACACAAAAATTGCAGCAGAATGGTTTGCCCAAGAGCGTACAAGATTGATATCAAACGGGCTAACACCTTCCTATGCTGATGGACAAATTGCCGCGATCGCTCAAACCAATCAATTAATTCTCGTCACCCGAAATGTAAATGATTATCAATACTTTCAGAATTTAGACATTGAAAATTGGTTTAGTCATTAATCAATCTGCAACAATCACGAGTTCTTCTCAATCAACCCATAAAAGATGTCTTCAGAACGCTCTGCTAAATCTGCATCTCCTTGAAAACTACCAATCAACGGGCTTTTTTTGAGTCGTGCTAATGGATCACTAGATTGATGCAGTATTTGATAATAGGTATCGATCTCCAATGACAGTACAACTTGCAAATCTTGATTAGTCTGCTGTTGAATATATTCCAATTTTTTTTGGTCTTCTGCGGTTAAATTCGCAACGATCTCCTCCATAGCTCCTCCCAATGTAGTCATGAAGTCATTTTGACAGTTCGCCCTCTCTCATAATAACCTTACCCACCGATTCACTCCCAACCACCGCCCGATTTCCTTCGGCAGTTCCGTCAGCCCCATCCCCGACAGGTCAAGTTTCTCCCATTGTTCATCCGCCGCCTGGTCAATCAGACGAAGTAGCTCTTGTTGCGTCGTAGGTTGAGACATGGTGCGGGTGGGAGAGTAGGTGGGTGGGAGGGGAAGAAGTAGTTTTATTTTGGCAAAATTTCCATGATTGGGAAAATTTTGCAGAGACGCTACAATGAGAAACAATTGAGTTCACAGCATGCCCAACACTGCCATGCAAAAACAGACAATCCTCTACACCTCACCTCTAGACGCACTGGTCGCCGTCAGCAAACGCCTCAGCCTCTACGAGAATCAGTATCACATGGACTCAGAGGAGTTTTTCGAGCAATATAGCCAGGGAACTCTGGGTGATGAAGCCCCGATGATTGAATGGGCCAATGACTATCGGCATTATCGGGAACTGCATCGATCGCTAGAAGAGAAACTACATAATGCCGCATGAGTTAATAGCTGCATACCTCAGCGAAATCGAGCAAGCTATTCTCGCCTATCCTAATCTTGACGTCGATCGTTACATCGAAGAAATTCTCACACTCGATCGGGCAAATTTAAGGATTCGGCTTAGAACTTCCCAAAATTACCTTCTAGAAATCAATGAGGCGATTGTCATTATTGATAATCAAGTAACAACGTTAGATTATCGTTATCAGTATCAAGATCATCAAAGTCAACTGATTTTCCGTTACAATAACACCCCCATTTCCCAAATCTCCCAACTTTTCCTCACCATAAGCATCGCCCCCAAGATGTCATTGCTTCCGAAAAGCCCTTTATTCAAGCGGTTTTGCAAGAAGCCATGTCCTACAAGCAATAGCTATTCGCCTTCGGTAACTCCGATCTCCCCCTCCCCGACAGGTCAAGCTCTTCCCATTGTTCATCCGCCGCTTGGTCAATCAGGCGAAGGAGTTCTTGGGGGATGATGGGGGTTGGCATGGGAGAAAAAGGGAGTGGGAGGGTGGTAGACAGGTAATTTTATTTTGGCAGAATTTTAGAGGTCTGGGGCGGTTCAGAGAAACCCACTATAATTGAATAAAATCTTCATCCATTTTGCCATCTATTTCGCCTATGTCTGCCACCCCTAGCCAGCTTCAGGCACTCGAACAAACCATTGTGACCTTGCCAGAGGTCGATAAGCTCTGGTTACTGAATCTGTTGCTTGACCAACTGCAAACCGTTCCCGAACCCCTAATGGAGCGAGTGGAATCCTTGGAAGATGCTGGACTCTACCAAGCCATGCTCATCACTCAAAATGAAGTGCCGCTCACTCGTGAAGCCGCGATCGCAGCCCTTGAGCAACCATGAAGGTCTAATATTTGCAACCTTCATCAAAGACCTCAAAGAACTACGGGGTAGCCCAGTCTACGCAGCAATTTACCAACTAACGTTTGAGGAGATTCTGAACGCAGAAAGACTGACTGATATTCCAAACATCAAAAAACTGAAAGGCTACAATAACGCTTATCGAATTCGTGTTGGCAATTATCGAGTGGGATTTTGGGTTGAAAATGAAACGATTCAATTCTCTCGTGTATTGCATCGGCGCGAAATCTATCGCTACTTTCCATAATCACTATCTTGGATGGCTCATCATTCAATTAATCAACCGCTTCAACTGCGTCAGCCGCCCGATTTCCTTCGGCAGTTCCGTCAGCCCCAGCCCCGACAGGTCAAGCGCTTCCCATTGTTCATCCGCCGCTTGGTCAATCAGGCGAAGGAGCTCTTGTTGCGTTGTGGGCTTTTGCATAGGAGAGAAGATTGAGGGCAGTGATTTCTATTTTGGCAGAGTTATCGGGGATTGGGCCATCTGGTTGGGGCCGCTATAATGGGCATAGTCTCGACCTAATAGAAGAAGCCTCTATGATCGTCAATCAAGACTTCCAACTGCTCCACGAAGCCACGATCGCTGAAGATGGCACCCTTCACCTCGGAAAAAACGCCATCGCCAAACGCTATCGAATTTTGATTAATGCCGATGGGCAAATGCTGCTCGACCCGATTGACGATCGTGAACAATGGCTCTGGCAAAACCCTGAAGCGATCGCAGCGGTTCAAACTGGGATCAAGCAAGCAGCTCAAGGCCAGACTCGATCGCTAGGCTCTTTCGGCCAATATGCGAATCTGGAAGTCGATGACATATAAACTTTAGCCTTGAATTTACCGAAATTGCTGCTCAAACCTTATTAGAACTTGAAGTATTAGATCCAAAAAAACATCGCAAAGTCCTTAAAACTCTGGCATTAATGGAAACGAATCTGCGCCATCCGGGATTAAAAATGCATAAATATAACTCTTTGAGCGGCCCCAATGAAGAAGAAGTTTTTGAAGCGTACGTTGGTTGAAAATAAACCTCCTGGAGCCTTTCGTGTTTTTTGGTATTACGGCCCTGGAGTAGGTGTGATTACCATTCTTGCCATTACGCCACATCCTTAAAGGTTTGGGCCAACGTTCGCGATCGAAGCTGCACAAGTAATCAAGTTATTACTAAATAACAATGCGTAAAAAGCTGCCTCTATGATCACCATGAATCCAGAGCAAGCAACGCCTACAAAATTGCTTTAGGGATTTGCAAAGAAATAATATCCCCTCTTCATTCCCCTACCCTCCTACCCTTTTACTCTCCTACCCCTACCCAATTGGGATTTTATTTATGCGCTGTTCCCTTAGAACACTCCGCCCAATCTCGATCGGCTTAAAAGTTACCAATCCGCCGCAAATTGAATTCACCCCAGCAACGTTTCGCAGGAATTAAATCCACCACTGGGCAACGTTTTGAGGCAAACTGGAAGAGGGACGCTTGTTAGGAACTGACCTTGAATATCGACGCCTTTTTACAAACCTTTGCCCGCTTTGGCATTCATCTGGGACTCGAAACCAGTCAAGCGCTGATGGACGCGCTGGACAATCCCCAGGATGAAATGCCCGTTATTCACGTTGCCGGAAGCAATGGCAAAGGCTCGGTCTGTGCCTACCTGTCCTCCATCTTGGCGGAAGCCGGTTATCGAGTGGGCCGCTACACCTCACCCCATTTAGTGAGCTGGACAGAACGCATTTGCATTAACGGTAAACCGATCGCGGCATCGGATTTGTGGAACACGCTGCAAACCGTGAAGGCCGCCATTCCGATCGGCGTCCAGCCCACCCAATTTGAAATCTTTACGGCAGCCATGTGGCTCTACTTTGCCGAGCAGGAAGTGGATATTGCCGTGATTGAAGTGGGGTTGGGTGGACGCTTGGATGCCACCAACGTTGTGGATGAGCCATTGCTGACGATCATCACCTCCATCAGCCTAGAACACACCGAACGCTTAGGCGATACGTTGGAAAAAATTGCCGCCGAAAAAGCAGGCATTCTGAAAAAAGACTGTCCAACGATTATTGGTAAAATGCCAGAAGCCGCCTCGGCGGTCATTACCCGTCGTGCCTACGAGCTGTATTGCCCAACATTTTATCCCGCGCCAGCCCAGCCGTTGGGCCAGGGATGGGCTGCCTATGAAGGATTTGAGTGGTTTGAAATTGATGATGAAGGTGTCGCCCTGGTGCCTCGCACCCTCACCTTTGAGATGCCATTGCCGGGGGAAGTGCAACTCAATAATGTCTCGTTAGCGATCGCGGCAATGCTATTACTCCGCCATGACAGTTGGGAAATTACCGACGAAGCAATTACGACGGGAATCGCTAAAACCCAATGGCTAGGACGTCTGCAATGGTATTCCTGGCAAGGCCATAAAATCCTAATCGATGGAGCACACAATCCTGATAGTGCTAAGAATTTAAGAGCCTTTGTCGATCGCCAACCCATTCGCCACCTTCATTGGGTCATGGGGATGCTGTCTACCAAAAATCACCAAGACATGTTTGAACATCTGCTGCGATCGGGGGATTCGGTCTATCTGGTTCCGGTTCCCGGTCACAGTTCAGCGGATCTATCGGCCTTGGTCACGCTGGCAAAAAGTGTCTGTCCTGGGTTGGAGCGGGTGTGGGTGTTTGATGATGTGCAAAAAGGGTTACAAGCAGCCACAAAAACGGCACAGTTTCAGGAATTGGTGGTGCTGTGCGGTTCGCTGTATTTATTAGGCCACTTTTTTGAGCAGGAAGGCGTTCCTAATTTGTAGACATTCCCAATTTGCAAAAAAATAAGCGATCGCAGCAAGGATAATGCCCAACCGCGATCGCTCACCTATGTGTTCTGGTTAACTTAAGGTGTTCTGGTTAACTTAAGGTGTTCTAGTTAACTTAAGGTGTTCTGGTTAACTTAAGCTTCGATCGTGACTTTAACAATACGATCGCCCTGACGAATGGCATTTACAACATCCATATCATTGGTTTGACCAAAAACAGTATGGACACCATCCAAGTGAGCTTGGGGCGCATGGCAGATAAAGAACTGGCTTCCACCCGTGTCTTTACCCGCATGGGCCATGGACAACGTGCCAGCTTTATGGAGATTTTTATTGATTTCGCACTTGATCTTGTAGCCAGGGCCACCGGTTCCGGGCATGCCGCGTTCGCCGGGACGGGTGTTGGGGCAGCCACCTTGAATCATAAAGTTGGGAATCACACGATGGAATGCTAAACCATCATAAAACCCCTTTTCCGAAAGTTCTACGAAGTTTTTGACCGTATTCGGTGCATCCGCATCAAAAAGCTCTAGATTAATCGTTCCTTTATCCGTTTCCATGATGGCACGGGTCATTGGTGTTCCCTCGCTGAGATGTTCTGGTTCGACTATACCGCGAATGGGGAACCGCAACAGGGGGGATTACCCAACTTTTTGCTGGCAAAATCAGGAATTCAAACCCTCCTTTGCATTGCAATAGCGATTTATATCATCGATCAACGGCAATTCTTCTTCCGAGGCTGCTGTCAGGATCACTAATGCATCTTGCATCGCTTTTTCATCCTTGCGCTCTGCGGCCTTGACCAGCATAAGCCCCGCGTCCCGAGTGTTGGCGTAGAGACCAACTAACCGCTGTTGAAATCCTTGGAGTCGGGGATCGCTCAGGGAAATCCCTTTGAAGCTTTGGACATTGCGATCCAAAATTTCCACCATTTTCTTCATTGTTTCAACCGCTTCGCCCTTTGCGGTACTGGTATCTTGTAATTCAGTTGTAGCAGTGTTGGTGATGGTAATCAGTTGGTTACACTGATCCAGTTTGCCGTGATCCGGTTTGCTGTCACCTGCAACAGCAGGAAAGCTAAGAGTGACTGCGATCGCGGTACTGGTCAACCAACAATGCAATTGAATCATCAGGGGAATCTCCAAATTCAGTCGCCAATAAATGCCTACAAATCATTCAGCATATATCACTGACAAAGGGGGGAATGATTTCCCCCCCCTGCAATCATCCAGATAACGATATAGAAACGATCGTCGCCTTACTTCGCTTGGCAATAGCCGTTGATTTCGCTAATGAGGCTGGTTTCGTCCTTTGAGGAGGATTGCATTGACTGTAATGATGCTTGCATCGCTTTAACGTCCTTGCGACCGGCAGCATCTACGAGATTTTTGCTGGCATCACGGGTTTTGGTGTAGAGATCCACGAAACGTTGTTGGAAGCCTTTCAGTTTCTCGTCTTTCACTTCAACCGCTTGGAATGCTTGGATATTTTTCTCCAAAATGCCAGTCATTTGCTTCATCTTGCCGATCTGATCGCCACCACCTTTGCTCGCGGCTTGCAGTTCAGTAGTAGCTTCATTGGTGACTTTGACCAATTTGTTGCATTGGGACACTTTGCTATCACAGCCCACAGCCAGGGAACCCAAAGTGACTGCGATCGCGGTAAAGGCAAACAAATGACGAGAAGAATACATGACTTGATAATCTCCAAATTTTAGAAGGTGAATGGATGGATTCTAGACACCAGTTTTCTATCTACCCGATTGCCTAAGCATATGCATTATTGCCCAAGCCTCGACATTGGGGCTCAGAACTTCCAAAAGACGTTAGGATTCGCAATAAATTCCTACTTTTAGAGCAAATTATGCATGGGGCTCGGTAGAAAATTTTGTCCTAGGGCGCTGAGGCTAGGGTGCTTGGCAATAGGTGTTGATGGCTTGCACGAGCTTGGTCTGCGCCGCATGATTCGCTTGCAGTTGGGTGGTGGCCTGTCGCAGGGTTTGGGCATCGGTGGGTTTGACGAGCGATCGATTACTGTCCCGATCGCGGCTGTACAAATCTACTAACTGCTGCTGAAAGCCTTGCAGGGTCGGGTCGTTGAGTTGCAGGGCTTGGATCGATTTTGTAGCGCGATCGAGGATATCAGCAGCAGCTTGGAATTTAGCCGCAGGGGCTGAATTTTGGGTTTCTAGGGCTTGAATGTCTTGGCTAGCTTGGTTGGCTAGGGTGACCAGTTTATTGCAGCGATCGACTTTGGTTTCGCTACAGCCACTAACGAAGAGACTCACTAAGCCCAAGCCTGTCATGAGTAAGCCGATCGATCGGCTAGCTGGAAGGCGGGTTAGATGGGAGTGGCGAGTGACGAACCGATTCATGGGCAATGATTTCCTGCGGCAAAGCATTCATAGGGTGCCACAGTCGGGGCATTTAAGCAATGAACCTGCCTACACGGGATCATGCAAGCAGGTTAGCGCGGTTCAGGTTGAACGAATCCGATCGAATCCGTTAGAACGTAAACGTCGTCCGCAATGTACCAATTAGGATGGAATCATTGCGGTTGTCATGGTTGGGAGAGGTCAGCCAAATTAAGCCGGGGGTGATGGCAATGTTGTCATTGAGGGGATATTGATAAAACGCTTCCACATGCAGCGAAGTATCCCGATCGCGCAAATTACTCAGCGCTGCACTGGTGCCCGTCACCTTGGGTTCCATCCCCACAATCACGCCAGCCATTGCCCCTGTTTTACCCAGATCAGGGAAGGCTAAGCCCACCATCCAATTCCAGATATCTAGATCGCCTCTAGTGCCTTTCAGAACGCGGGTTTTGGTGTAGCCGACGGAACCGTTCAGCACAATTTTAGGGCTGATTTGGAAGGATGCACCAACGCCAAAGGAATTGCTAGAGAACGGAGAACCCAGGGTATCAAAGGTATCATTAACCAAATCGCCATCGCTATCTGTCGGCACCAACAGGTTGGCATTCAAGCTCCCCGTGGGGCTGCCTGCGCTGTTAAAGGTGGTTTTGTAGGAATGTACATAGGTCAGACCGACTTTCAGTTGTTCGCTGGGCTTGAAGGTCAACTGAGCGATCGCGCCGTAGGGCCCGTTAAATAAGCCGCTGCCGGAAGCTGGATTAGCTGCATCGCCTGCGAGATAGCCTGCACTCAGTTCCAACTGCTCACTAAATTCATGTTTGACCGCAATCCCGGTACCACCCAATAGGTAGTAAATGGGGTTGCGGGTGCCGAAGTGGGACAGGGCACCACTGCCGCCATCGCCGTCTAGGTAGGGATTGAGGGTATCGGTGAAGTCGTCTGCGGCTCCGGCGTTGGCTTCTACTACCACCGTCGTTTTTTCGCCCAAGGGGAATTGGTACAGCAGGGCATCGATCACCGCACTGTTGCCAGAATCAGCGGACAACCGCAGGGAGCCTTCGGGAATGCCCGTAGCATCTTGGCTAAAGCCGAGGTTACCTGCTTGAATCCGGGTGCGGAGGAGGTCTTTTCCGGTGAAGCTGGTGTCGAGGTTGAGGCGAGCGCGATACCCCACGACGGAGTTCCGGCTGGGTTCCACTCCGGGTACTGCGACGCCCAAGGCATCCAACCCGGTGCTTTCCCCAAACATGACATTGCCGCGCCCCACGACCACTTCGCCGCTAAGTTTGGTGGTGGTGGAGAATTGCTGTTTTTCTAGCGTTGCAGTTTTAGCTTCCAAGGCGTCTACTCGTCCGCGCAGGGTGGCTAGTTCGGCAGCAAATTCTTCTTGCAGTTTTTGTAGCGTGGCTAGGTCTTCTTTTTTGACCAAATCAGCGGTGGCCGCTGCGATCAGTTCATTGACCCGATCCATGCAAGCATTGACGCCCGCTGCAAACTCGTAGCGGGTCATGGCACGGTTGCCGCGATAGGTTCTGTCAGGATAGCCTGCGATGCAGCCGTAGCGTTCTACCAGGGATTGCAAAGCTTGGAAGGCCCAATCCGTCGGCTTGACATCAGACAGTTGGGAAACGGACGTAACCTGCTCCATGGCGGGATTAGCCGCTAGATCGTTTGTCAGGACTTCATCCGCACGGGCCGATCCGGTCATTAGCAGCCCAGTCCCCAAAAGGCAAGGGCTCAGCCAAAGCAAGGTATTGAGTCGGTTTTTGTTCATGAAAAATTACCCACACACCATTGATAACAGGTGATAACAAGCTAAAGATCGCATACCCTGCATTATCGCAGGAGGCTATCTAGGAAAACGATCGTTGGTCAGATAGATAATATAATCATTATCATTTTTTGCCAAACCTAGGGGTTTAAAGAAGTGAGTATGGGATCGCCCGATCGAGCAAAAATTGAAGAATCTAAGGCTTTGGGAGCTGATTGTAGCTGGTTGGAGAACTTGGCTGATTTTGTCTAGAGCTAGAAAAGTCCGACTATAGGGGGGATTAATTAGCAATAAGTCGCAATAAATGGACAGGCATTAGACGGTCTGTCGTAGGAGTCGATCGCGGCAGAATGGCAGGAAGGTCATGATTTCACGAGAAAATCTAGCGGTTGCAGTTGGGGGCTTGGCTCTATGATGCGATAGGACTGGTGTGTACTAGGTTCTGTGTGTGCTTGGTGCTGTTTAGGTTGCCAGTTCTTGAACCCTTTAGCGGCTGAATTTATGACTGACTGCGATCGCCTATCTCAATTGCTCCAAACGTTGCACCAACGTTATCAATCGTTGCGGGATGGACAGGTTGCCGATTATATTCCGGAATTGTCTAAGGTTGATCCCGATCTGTTTAGTATTTGCATTGTGACGACGCAGGGGGAGATTTTTCAAGTTGGGGACCATGAGCATTTATTTACAGTGCAGTCGATTTCTAAGGTGTTTAGCTATGGCTTAGCGTTGGAGGAGCATGGACGGGATTATGTGTTGACGCGGGTGGGAGTGGAGCCGACGGGTGAGGATTTTAATTCGATCGTGTTGGATGAGGCGTCGAAGCGGCCTTACAATCCGATGGTGAATGCGGGGGCGATCGCGACGACGAGTTTAATTAAGGGCAAAACGCCAGTCGATCGTTTAAATCGGTTGCTGGAGATGTTTCAGCGCTACGTTGGGCGTGATGTGTTTATTGATGTGTCGGTGTTTTTGTCGGAACGGATGACGGGGCATCGCAATCGGGCGATGGCGCATCTGATGCGGAATTTCGGCATGATTGATGATCCGATCGAGGAGTCGTTAGATTTGTATTTCCAGCAGTGTTCGGTGTTGGTGAATTGCCAGGATTTAGCGATTATGGCGGCGACGTTGGCGAATCGGGGCATTAATCCAGTGACCCAGGAACGGGCGGTCGATCGGCGCTATGTGCGGGATATGTTGAGTGTGATGTATACCTGCGGGATGTATAACTTTGCGGGGGAGTGGGCCTATACGGTGGGGTTTCCGGCGAAGAGTGGGGTTTCTGGGGGGATTATTGGGGTGGTGCCGAATCAGATGGGGATTGGCATTTTTTCGCCGCCGTTGGATGTGCGGGGGAACAGTGTGCGGGGGGTGCAGGTGTGTGAGGCGCTGTCCCAGGAGTTGAATTTACATGTGTTCGATTGCCCAGATTGTTAATTCGTGCATAATTGCTGCAATGTGTAAATTACAGCAGTGCAGAACGGGATGTATTGACCAGATTGATCGGGGCGATCGTAGCCTTCGATCAGCTTTTGAATGTCTTCAGTCGTTAAAGCCTCAAGGTCTACCAAGGCACCTTCGATCGCGGCTTCGCGGAGATTGTTTAACTTGGTGTGGTTCAGTCCTAGCTTTTCGATCGTGGTTTGGGCTGCATCCTTTTTACTGGCATCTTGAGTCGGCAGAATTTCACCGGATGCGGTGTAGCGGAAGTAGGTAGAGCAGTCGGCTTTTAGGGGCGAGACAGTGCGTTGTGGGTCGTACCATGCTCCTTTTTGCTGTCCGCAGAATTCCTGTAAAGGGCGATGGCGTTGTTTTGGTTGTGGGATTTCTGCTTCGGGATAGCCGGGACAGGAGGCCAGTAGGTTGGTGTAATCCAGATGGAGTTCAAGGTAACGCTGGCGGGGTTGGAAGTGCTCAATGTGGCTGTTGGCTGGGGTGATGCGCTGCCCACAGTAGCAACAAATGTGACCCTGCTCGGCAATGAGAGCTTGGTGCACGATCGCTTTTTCGGGTTTTTGAAAGTTGTCCCAAGTGGGTTGCCAGTCGGCGTTGGCTTGCTGTTTCCATAGGGTGAATGCAGCAGGCTCAGGTTGTTTTTGGATAAATCTCATCGTCCTAAAATCTCTTTCCGTCGAATCATGACATCGGCTTTGGCAAATTCGGGTTCGTCCATGCCGATTTGTTGTTCCAGTTCGGTTTTGAGCTGCTTGGCTGCTTCTAGATTGCCCTCATCAATCAACCGAAATAGCGCTTGCAACTCCTGTTTAAATCGTTCTGGCCGATCGGGAACATCCATCAACTCTTCCAAAATTTGATTACTATCACGTCCAAAGGAACTTGTTGGGCGACTGGCAATCAATCCTTGTGTTGTACGCTGTAGCACATATATGGATTCAGGATAGACATCACTGATAATTTGAGGTGAATGAGTGGAAAGAATAAATTGGCAGTTAGGAAAGGTGCTGGTCAACTTGGGGATAATTCCTCGTTGCCATTGAGGATGAAGATGCAGTTCAATTTCATCAATTAAGACAATTCCAGACCCTTGAAGAGGATCAGAAAGTCCTGGATTCGCGATCGCTAATCTCCGTGCAAGATCACCTACTATTGCTAAAAGGCATTTTTCGCCATCTGATAATTGATTAATAATTAACTCAACACCTTGCTTTACAACTGTCATTCTTAAGGGAGAACGACGCACTCTTAAGTTTGTAAATCCTGGCAAAAAGTGAGGAATCGCATTTCTGACTGCTTCCAAGCGATAATCTCGATAATTGAAGTCATCACGCCTTTCTTCATTTTCTATATCTTCTAAACTGCGAAACCATCTAAAGAAGGCATTAAACCCGGCCTGTGCTCCTGTCAAAGATTCATCAAATGCTTCCATTTGACTAATTTGATTAGTATCTGATGTTTCTAACACAATATCCAGGACAGCACGATTTACAGGGTAGTAAGTTACTAAAGGAATATTCATCTGAGGTGAGTAAGGCTCAATGATTTCAACGACAAGAGCGCCAAGATATTGCTTATCATTTTTAATAGATGGTTCGCCCTCAGTTTTCCTAATAGTTTGAGACCACAGAAAATCTTCTTTCTTATAGCCAACTTTGATTTCTACAGTTGAAGAATCTGAACCACTTTTAATGTCATTTGATCTATTTTGAGAATTCTGAATTTGCAAATTTATTGTAGAGCTAGATGAAATATTAATATTATTGCTTACAATATTGCTGAGAAAAATATTTGAAGTGCCTTCATTGGCACTAATAGAAGATGTAGAATTTTTTCTGTTTTTTTTATGCATTTCAAAGAGGGTTTTAAGTTCTTTGATATACATACATAGAAGGACAGTTAAGCAGTCTAGAATGCTAGACTTACCAACACCATTGTCGCCAATGAAAACATTGACTCCAGGCCGAAATTCCAAGTTTAAGGACTCGATTCCACGAAAAGCACGAATATGAAGCTCTTTGACTAACATGGCTTTCCTGGGTCATTCAACTGAAAAGGGAGATAGCTTTTATTCTATCTCCCTTTCTTGTGTCTAGATGCGGAATCTAGTTTCCGTGGTTAACCGACATTAGCGGCTAGCTTGGCTTCCTCTTCCTTGGACACCGTGCGACCCTCATCTTCAAATCCGGCAATTTGGTCGAAGTTGAGATAGCGATAGAGGTCATCCGCCAGGGGATTGAGTTTGTCACCGACGATCGCCATGTATTCCTCGATCGTGGGAATCTTGCCCAACAACGCACAGGCAGCAGCTAACTCAGCGGAACCGAGATAGACCTGTGCGCCCTTGCCCATGCGGTTATTGAAGTTGCGGGTGGAGGTGGAAAACACCGTGGTATTGTCATCTACCCGTGCTTGGTTGCCCATGCAGAGGGAGCAACCGGGTACTTCCGTCCGCGCCTGCACGCCTTCAAAGGTGTCATAGATGCCTTCCTTGCGCAGTTGGGTTTCATCCATCCGCGTTGGGGGCGCAATCCACAACCGCACACCTTCCAGCGCAGGTTTGCCTTCCAACACCTTCGCCGCCGCGCGGTAGTGACCAATGTTGGTCATGCAGGAACCGATAAACACTTCCTGCACCGGATCGCCCGCCACTTCCGACAGAGTTTTGATATTATCCGGGTCATTGGGAGCCGCCACGATCGGTTCCTTAATCTGATCCAAATCCACTTCAATGATGTCCGCATACTCCGCATCAGCATCGGCTGTGAGCAACACGGGATTAGCCAGCCATTCTTCCATTTTGCGAACACGGCGAAGAATAGTACGAGCATCACCATAGCCCCGCGCCACCATATTCTTCAGCAATGCAACGTTAGAACGGAGATATTCACTCACGGTTTCAGTACTGAGCGCGATCGTACAACCAGCCGCCGATCGTTCCGCCGTCGCATCGGTCAATTCAAACGCCTGTTCCAGCTTCAGATTGGGCAAGCCTTCCATCTCAATGATTCTGCCAGAGAAGACGTTTTGCTTATTCTCCTTAGCGACCGTTAATTTACCCTGTTGAATTGCCACGTAGGGAATCGCATTGACGATATCCCGCAGCGTAATCCCCGGTTGCAACTCGCCCTTAAAGCGCACCAGCACCGATTCCGGCATATCCAAGGGCATCGCTCCTAATGCTGCGGCAAAGGCCACCAAACCCGAGCCTGCGGGGAAGGAAATGCCTAGGGGGAACCGGGTATGGGAGTCGCCCCCCGTGCCCACGGTATCCGGCAGCAGCATCCGGTTCAACCAGGAGTGGATAATGCCATCACCGGGACGCAGGGAAACGCCGCCGCGCGTGGTGATGAAATCGGGCAATTCCGCATGGGTCTTGAGATCCACGGGTTTGGGGTAAGCCGCCGTATGGCAGAAGCTTTGCATCACGAGATCGGCGCTGAAGCCCAAGCAGGCCAGTTCCTTCAGTTCATCCCGCGTCATTGGCCCGGTGGTGTCCTGGGAGCCGACGGTGGTCATCATGGGTTCGCAGGACGTTCCAGGGCGCACACCGGGCAGACCGCAAGCTTTGCCGACCATTTTTTGGGCCAGGGTGAAGCCTTTGCCCGTATCCGCTGGCATTTGGGGCCGCACAAATAGGTCGCTGGGGGTTAGACCGAGGGCGGTGCGGGCTTTGTCGGTAAGGGTACGGCCAATCAGGAGGGGAATCCGGCCTCCGGCGCGCACTTCGTCCAGAATCGTGTCGGGTTTGAGGCTGAAGGTGGCGATCGTCTCTCCAGCGGCGTTTTTCACTTCGCCTTGGTAGGGATAGATCGTAATCACATCCCCGGTGTTCATTTGGGAGACATCACACTCGATCGGCAGTGCGCCGGAGTCCTCTGCGGTGTTGAAGAAGATGGGCGCAATTTTACCGCCGATGACGAAGCCGCCCGATCGCTTGTTGGGGACGTAGGGGATGTCTTCGCCCATGTGCCAGAGGACGGAGTTGATGGCGGATTTGCGGGACGATCCGGTCCCGACCACATCACCGACGTAGGCCACGGGATGCCCTTTCTGCTTCAGTTCCGCAATCACCTCCAGAGAACCGGGCAGGCGCGTCTCCAGCATGGCGGTGGCGTGGAGGGGAATGTCCGGGCGGGTGGTGGCGTGGGTTGCCGGAGAGAGGTCGTCGGTATTGGTTTCGCCAGGGACTTTGAAGACGGTGACGGTGATGGCTTCCGGTAGGGTAGCGCGGCTGGTGAACCATTCCGCATCAGCCCAGGCTTGCATGACCCGTTGGGCGTTGCCATGGCCGCTAGCGGCGAGTTCCTGCACGTCGTGGAAGGCATCGTAGACCAGCAGGGTTTTGCTGAGGGCGATCGTGGCGGCTTCGGCGATCGCGGCATCATCGGACTTCAGCAGTTCCAGCAGGGCGCTGACGTTGTAGCCGCCCATCATGGTGCCGAGCAATTCAACGGCATAGATGGGGCTGATCAGGGGGCTGCTGGCTTCGCCTTGGGCGATCGCCGTGAGGAATCCCGCTTTGACGTAGGCGGCTTGGTCTACGCCGGGGGGAATGCGATCGCGCAGCAGTTCTACGAGGAAATCTTCTTCACCAGCGGGGGGATTTTTCAGCAGTTCGCACAGGTCAGCGGTTTGTTCGGCGCTGAGGGGCAGGGGGGGGATGCCCAGAGCGGCACGATCGGCGACGTGGGCACGGTAGGCTTCTAACATGGATGGATCTCGCGGTTATGAAGAAATGTAGCAACCATTGTGCAGGGTCAGGGGCGATCCTATCAACTGAGGTGAGGGAATCTTGGCAAATAGGGTGAGATTTCAAGGGGGGGATTTTCCACGAAAACCAGAAAAAAGCAGCGATTGGACTAAATTTCCCTGATTGCCTGACAGAACTCGAATCCCCCTCTCCCCCAACTCCTCTTCCAGAGCAGGCGAGGGGCTATTGCACAAAATTTACTAGGATGATTCATGATGGTTTGGCAAAACTGGGATCTTGATATTCGCTTTCCAGTCTTCTAGTTTTTCTGCGATCGTGGCTGTTTAAAACGTTTCTATACAATCTAGATTCCATTCTAGGCGTTATTGGATTCGTTAGAGCGATAGGGTAAATAAACACTAAAAATGGCACCATTGGGAATATTATCGTCAACAGAAATGTTACCACCATGGGCTTCCACGATCGTTTTGCAAAAGGCAAGTCCGAGTCCCAATTGCCGAGTTCCGATGACCAATTCCCCAATTTCATATTTTTCAAAAATCGCTTGGCGCTTTTCCGGGGAAACGCCCGATCCAGTATCTGCAATATGGATCAGAACCCCTTCATCGGCTTGCAATTCGACCTTAGCTGAAATTCGACCTTGTTTATAGGAAAACTTGAGGGCGTTGGACAGCAGATTATCCAAAACACGCCGCATCAAACTCGCATCTAACGATAATTCGATCGAAGTATCCGGTAGATCTTGATGGAGCGTAATTTGCTTCGCTTCTAAGGTGGGGGCAAAATCTTTAAGCGCGTCCTGAGTCATCTTTACGAGATCGACCTTCGTACGGGTCAGCACTAACTTATCTGCCTCACATTTGCCCAACAGCAGCATATCGTCAATCAGATTGGCTAAGCGATCGGTCGCATCATTAAGCCGCACAACATTGCGTTGTAAGAATTCTGGCAACCCTGCAGACGCTAACACATCCCCTGCAAACATAATGATGGCTAAAGGATTGCGTAAATCATGGACGATCGTATAAGTCATATCCTCGCGCAGTTGCGAAATATGATGCAACCGATCGTACTGTTGCTTAATGCGGAGCATCGACTTGACCCGTGCAGCCAGTTCGAGACTATTAACGGGCTTGCTAACAAAATCATCCGCACCCGCCGCTAAGCACCGCGCCAAATCCGCCTTGGACGTCAGCGCTGTTACCATCACGATCGGAACCGCATGCCATTTAGGATCAGCTTTGATCTGCCGACAGACTTCAATCCCGTTCATCTGTGGCATCATCACATCCAGCAGGATCACATCTGGTTGTACATTGTCCAGCCGATCGAGGGCGCGTTGACCACTCTGGGCGTAGTGAAACTGATATCCCTCTTGATACAAAAGCGTTTCAATTACATCAAAGTTGTCAGGTTCGTCATCCACAACAAAAATGCAAGGTTGTCTATCCATTCAAACGTTGCTCCCTGGGCAAAATTAAAAGAGATTGGATTTTTTCAGCTAGGAGTTTAAGGGGGATGGGTAAGGTTAAATAATCATCCACAGGAAGCTGTTCTGGACTCATTAAGTCATAGGAAGGCGGCACATCCGCTAAGGCGACCATTGGCACCTGAGCCAATTTTGGCTCTCTGCGAATTTGATGTAGCGTTGTCAGGGTTTGCATATCCAACCGTCGCAGATGTATCAAAATCAGTTGAGGAGATTGCAATTGCGTCAATTCGATCGCAGCTGCACCACTTTGCGCTGCCATGATTTGATACCCCCGGCTTTCCAGGTAACTGGTCATGGTGTCTATGCTAGCAGGACGATCGTCTACGAGCAAAATTTGAATTTCTGGTATTGGGGGGGCTAGTGTCGCCAGATGGGGTTGGGCAAGCACCGGAGACAGTGGGGAGGAGGTTGAGAAAGGGGTTGAAGACAGTGTTGGGGAAGACGTTGGGGCAGACGTGGGGGAAAACGTTGAGTGAATAATATTCAACCGATGGGGTATCCGGACGATAAAACGACTCCCCACCCCCAGTTGGCTCTGCACCTGCACCTGCCCTTGATGGAGATCCACAATTCGTTTAACCAAGGCTAAGCCCAAACCCGTTCCGGGATACTGTCGGCTCAAATCACTCTCAATTTGGACAAAGGAGTGAAATAATTTTGGGATATTCTCTGGGGCAATGCCAATGCCACTATCCTGGACAGAAAACTCAATCCAGCTCCCATGTTCCTGCACCCATTCCGGAAGATCCAAGACCCTGCTGTCTGAACCAGTGGAACCAGAGGAAGGTGATGCCTCGAAATAATCGATAGATAAAGCAATCGAGCCGCCCTCTGGCGTAAACTTCACCGCGTTGTTCAGTAAACTTACGAGCACCTGTTGAATCCGTTGTTCATCCGCTACGATCGTTGGAATTGCTGTCGGAATCGTTAAGCTCAGTTGCAATTGCTTTTGGTGAGCCAAGGCACAAACTGCTGCAAGGCTAGTTTCACAGATCTGACGCACATTGACGGGAGTTTGGGTTAATGTTAAGTGCCCCGCTTCAATCATGGCCAAGTCTAAAATGTCATTTACCAAAGCCAGCAGTTGCTGACCACTCTGGGTAATGGTGACAACGGCATGCATCTGGCGATCGGCCAGTGCCCCAAAAATGCCATCTAGTAAACCCTCTGCCATCCCCAAAATAGAATTAAGGGGGGTGCGAAACTCGTGGCTCATGTTCGCGAGGAATTCATCCTTGAGGCGATTGGCTGCGGATAACTGGGCATTCGTATGAATCAATTGGTCGTTAATTGCTTGTAATTCCTGGGTGCGCTGCTGAACCGTGGCCTCAAGCTGGGTATTCAGAGTTTGTAAGTTTTGCACCAGTAATGCCTGCCGAATGGCGATCGCCATTTGAGTTGCCAGTTGTTCCAGCAATGCAATTTCCCAGGACTGCCAGAGGCGAGGTCGATCACACTGATGGACAATTAACAAACCCCAGAGATAGATAGTGGAGAGGTTCAGAGTCTCCTCTTCTGACTCCAGGGTTTCCTGAGCCACTAAAATCGGCACGACCAAATTGGCCCGCACTTGCAAGCGCTCCAGCATCGCAATATGGCAATCTGAGAGATCTGCTTGATAAATATCGGTGATTGCGCTAGTCGTTTCCTGCGGATCAAAACTATTATGCTTTGCTTGAAGGCAGGTGTCGGTCATGTAGTCATTGAGCGAAGAGATATAGTTGGGTAGGACAGCCTCCGCAACGATCTGACCACTACCATCTACTTGAAATTGATAGATCAAGACCCGATCGGTTTTGAGGGTTTGTCGAACTGCCTGCACAGTTGTCGTCAAAATTTCTTGCAGATTCAGCGATCGCCTCACCCGTAAAGCAATCTCATTTAACAGATGTTGATAATCATTTTCCGTTTGGAGATTCCGTAATAGCGCCATCCGTTCTAGGACTTGATGGGCGGTGCGGCAGAGCTTGGTCGGTGTTACCAGTCGTTTCACTAAATAGTCTTGCGCACCGCTTTTCATTGCTTGTACAGCCACTCGTTCGTCCCCCTGTCCCGTGAGTACAATGACGGGTAGGGGAGAAGTCCCAAACTCTCTGCGCCAACTATTGAGAACTTCGATGCCATCACCATCGGGCATCGCAAAGTCTAAAAGCACTAAATCGGGTTGGTACAGGTGATACAGTTCATTCCCTTGGGAAATCGATGCAGCTTCTAAAAATTCATAGTGGTAGCGATCGTCTTGGTGTAGGTAACTCCGGCAGAGTTGGCGATCTGCTGCCGTATCATCAATCAGCAAAACAACTTTAGACATTTCCATAGGCTTCTCTGACCAAGGGAGAAGGATCTCTGCTAATCAGGAGTCAGACAAGGTGAAATCTGGCTCAATGCAGCATGGTGGAATCAATGTAGCATGGTGGAACCAGTGCAGCATGGTGGAATCAATGGGTTTCCTCCCCTATCAGTCATCCTAACCTGATTCCCTCAGAAAGTTTGCGCTTTCCTGCAACTTCGATGTCTATATCTCTCACCCGTCTCGCCCCAGATCGACGGCAGCGGCTTTATATGTAGTCATACTGATATGTAGTCATGTTGCTTTTATGTTGTATTACTTTGGTTATGGTTTGCAATAGTTATGGTTTGCAATCATATTTTGCGATGATATTTTGCCAGCTTTTCTCCTTCCCTGCATATTTTCCCGATACCGTCAGTAGGATTGCGTAGAGAGGCAACAATCACTTGTGATTTGCTGAGTCAGCCCAGTTGTCCAATTCTCTAGGCGGGTGCCGCTGCATGACAGAATGATGGCATTTCTGAAATGGTTGCTGGGTCTTATTTGTCAATCGATCGGTTTCTGAGCGATCGTCTCTCTTCATCTACCGTTCATTTCACGATTGCAATAACCATTTTTTAGGACAGTAACTAGGACAAGAACTATGAAGCAAGTTGCTTTGACTTTAGGCCATCGGGCCGTTCTTTTGGCCTGCTTGTCGATCGGTAGCTGGATGATCACGCCCCCCCAAGCTCAAGCGGCTAATTTGAATGCGGGCGGCACTGTGCCAACCGTTGGTACTACCGCTGCAGCTCGGCCAGAATTAGCTGGTTTGGTACTGGAAGATACGATCCGCAATGTCAATCTGGGGTCTGGCATTTCTGTTGCTGTGCAGGATCGGGTCGTTCGATCGAATTTAACGGGAACACTGGATTTCTACTACCGCATTATCAATAACAACACCTTTGATGTCCGATTGGGTGATTTAATTTCCCACTCGTCCTTTGCTGGCTTTACCACCGATGTAGATTACCGCATTGATGGTTTGGGGAATCCTAACCCATTGACGGCTTCACGATCGGTAGATGGGAGTACAGTGACCTTTGATTTTGACAATTCCCAAACCAATGCGCTGCTCTTGGCCGCAGGGGAAACCACTCGCTTCTTCTTCGTGAAGACAGGGGCAACCCTCTACAACGCCTTGGGACAGGGAACCCTGCGGGGGGTGAATGGAGAAAGCTACAGTTTTGCTTCCTTCCAACCCACCAATGCGATTCCCACCCCTGCCCTATTGCCCGGTTTAGTGGGCTTGGGCTTGGGCGTCTGGCGGCGACGTAAATCGGACACGATCGCTTAATCAGCCCCATTAACCGGGTTCTGGCTGATCCGATCGCATTCTGACCACCGTTGACGGAACAGGTTTCACGCTACGATCGTTCACCAGTCCCGGTTTCTAGAGAGATTGGCTTATGGTGCAGCAAGGATCTCAAGGCGCTTCCCAGAAACACCCACCGCAGGAACACCCACCGCAGGAACACCCACAGGTGATTACGCCAACCTGGCTCAATCGATCGGTGGTGGAAGTGGCCCCGGAGTTGCTGGGCTGTACTTTGGTGCGGCAGTTGCCCGATGGGCGGCAATTGCGGGGACGAATTGTAGAAACTGAAGCCTACCAAGAAGGGGATCCAGCCTGCCATGCCTATCGTCGCCAAACAGCCCGGAATCGCATTATGTTTGGCCCTGCGGGGTATGTCTATGTTTATCTAATCTATGGCATGTACCATTGCCTCAATATTGTCACCGATCGAGAGAACTTTGCCAGTGCAGTCTTAATTCGGGCGCTGCATTTAGAAACCGTACCCGCCGATCGATTAAGACCCCGCGAAAAGCCCGATCGGGTAGCGGCTGGCCCTGGCAAACTCTGCAAAGCGCTGGATATCACGCTTGATCTCTACGGCACTAAGTTGGAACCAGGGCAGCCCCTTTGGTTAGAATCTCGATCGCCCAATTGGCAGCAGCAGTGGGAAGCCGGGGCGATCGAACTCGTACAAACGACGCGGATTGGGTTAACCCAAGGGACAGAGTTGCCCTGGCGCTGGTATGTCAAGCATTGCCCTGCGGTCTCCAAACGCTAAAGCACAATACTCTAAAGTACGATTTCGGACTGACCGTCGGTAAATTTCACGTCTTGAATACCCCATGCAGTATGACTGGTTAGGGTTTTGCGCAGACTACCAAACAGCGCCATTTGCTCTGTACTGGACATGGACTCAAAATGTCGTGAGGATTTTGGATCCAAGCGTAGATCAATGGTCGCGATTGCCCCCTGGACTTGCACGCGATAGCCCACGACGGTGAAATCAGGAGAATTGCTGGTTTGAATGATTTGCCCGATCGCTGCGTCCATTGCCCGATCTTTGGGCAGATTAGTTTTAACGGGAATGAGATTCTCGTAGGAACTGTCAGGGCGATAAATTTGTACGGGGATGGTGCCCACGGGGGCCGCAGGCGATGCTGGGGTTGATGCTGGTGCCATGGAAGCCGCAGGAGCCTGACTGGGTTCCGGAGCGGGACTGGCCGAAGTACTGGGTTCCGGGCTCGGCGATTCGCTGGGACTGGAGGACTCAGGGACGCTGGGGGATTGCTGGGCGATCGGGGTTCCTGTTCCGCAGCCGACTAGCAACCCGAGGAGGACGACGGTCAATGACCATCGCTTCGGGATTTGTAGGGATATTTTTTTAAAATCTTGTAGAAAATTCATCATTGCTTGGAACTCGTCTAGATAATTTCATTGCGCATTCCACCGTCCCTGTCCCCTGTAACCTATACCCTACCGTGATTTTCACGATCGCGACCTATCTTTACACAAGATGGGGTTCTGTAAGAAATTGCTAGCGTATTCTACGGAACATTGTGCATCGTGACCTTCGGGGTTAGCATGGGGATAGCGGTATCTACCAGAGTTACCGATGTTGCATTTGTAGACTTCCATGGACCGAAGTCCAGTCCCTGAAGGTTATAGCATCCCGTAGTTTCTGGAAGCCTTGGGTCTTCCAGCGCGGGGAAGATCGAGGTGTAAAACATGCTGACACAGGAAGGCCGTGTTTCTCTGTCGGGAATTACCGACTTGAATAAGCTTAAGTTTGAGTTGAATCAATTGCCCCCCGTCGATGTGGGGGATTACATTACGGATTTGCCCGTGGAACGGCGGGCGATCGCCTTTCGGTTGCTGAAAAAGGATCAGGCCACGGATGTTTTTGAATATTTAGAACCGGAGGTGCAGGAGGCGCTGATTGGTTCCCTCCATGATGCCCAGGTTTGCCAAATCCTGGAAGGGATGCGACCGGACGATCGGGCGGAACTGTTTGACGAGTTACCTGCTGGCGTGGTGCGGCGGCTGATTCAACAGCTCAGTCCCGGTGAACGGCAGGCGACGGCTACCATTTTGGGCTATCCCGAAGGTACCGCAGGTCGGGTAATGACCACAGAATACGTGCGGCTGCGGGAAGGGTTGACCGTGGCGGAGGCGCTCAGTAAGATTCGGGCTGACGATCGCGATAAGGAAACGGTGTACTATGCCTACGTGACGGACAATAACCGCAAATTGGTGCGGGTGGTTTCGTTACGGCAGTTGTTGTTTTCGTTGCCGGATGCGTTGGTGCGGGATGTATCGAGCGATCGCGTGATCAAGGTCCATACGGAAACCCCCCAGGAAGAAGCCGCGCAAATCATGAAGCGCTATGACCTGTTGGCGGTTCCAGTGGTCGATCGGGAAGATCGACTGGTGGGCATTGTGACGATCGATGACATGGTGGATGTCCTGGAAGAGGAAGCCACGGAGGATTTCCAAAAGATTGCCGGGGTCACCAGTGGGGATGAATCTTCGCTGTCCCATCCATTAGAAAAGCTGAAAAATCGCTTGCCATGGTTGTTGGGAATTATGGCGTTGTATATTGGTGCATCCAGTTCGATCTCGCCCTTCCAAAGTACAATTCAGCAGGTTCCAGTGCTGGCGGTCATTATGCCGTTGTTTTCCAATACGGGAGGCACGGTGGGCATTCAAGCGCTGACGGTGACGATTCGATCGATCGGCCTAGGCGAAGTGGAGCCGGAAGATACATTGATTATTTTGAAAAAAGAGCTACTCGCTGGATTGGGCACGGCGGTGTCCTTAGGCACAACGATGGTGTTGCTGTCGTTGATTTGGACGAAGCCAGAGGAGCGGTGGGTTTCTCTCGTTGCAGGTGCAGTAATGGCCACAAATACGTTGGTGGCGGTGACCTTGGGGACGTTGCTACCGATCGGCTTTAAGCGACTTAATCTTGATCCGGCGTTAATCAGTGGCCCATTGGTGACTACGATGTTAGATACGATCGGGTTTATTCTGTTTTTAACGTTGATTACTTTGAGTTTGAATGTGTTGCATTTTCCGGTGTAGTAATTAATGGGTGGGTGATTGCGATGTGGTTGATCCCCCTAAATCTCCCTACCCTGCGGGAAGCAAAGCTACAAAAGGGGGACTTTGATTGTGTGGTTTAACTTGACTACGGTAAGTTTGAGTATGGTGCTCTTGCCGATGTAGCTGTTGATTGGTGGGTGGTTGCGATGCGATCGATCCCCCTAAATCTCCGCGCTGACGGGTCGCCACCCTAGAAATAGGGGGGACTTTGAAAGTATTGGTGCATCTTCCTTCTATTGCGGATTAGAGGTGTCTTTCAAGGCGAGGATGTCAGAATTTTGGAAGCCGTACCAGGACACTTTGAGGTGCTTGGGTGCGGGGAAGTGGGCGTCGTAGACGGTGATGACGTTGGTGAGGTTGCGACCGGGAGATTTGAGAATGCGGTTTCCCTTGGCGATCGCTAACGAAGTCCCGCCGTCTAAATTCATGGCTTCGTAGCAGCCGAGGTAGCGCATTATTTCCGCTTCCCGTCTGAGGGAGACGGGCTTGAGGAAGGTGACGTGTAGGAGTTTGTGGCCAGATTTTGGGAAGCCGATCGCCGATCGAATGGCGCTGCCCATAACGGCCCGATCGGTAAAGCCTTCTTTTTTAGGATTAATCCAGAGTTTGCCTTGGCTAAGCAGGCGGGGGCCAGCGGTCAGGGAGAACCAATGGTCTTGCCAGCGGGGTTTACCTTGGACTCGGGCAGTGATCATTTCCGGTTGGTTGCCAGCGCGCAGGCCCAGGGTGGTGCCGTAGTTTTCCCAGGGGCTGAATTTGAGGAATTGGCCGCCTGCAACCATGTTGCCCATGACGCGCTTTTGGCGATCCATGCTGAAGAAGGTGCCGCTGAGGGTGAGGGCAGCACGGTTACGGCGAACGAGGTGGACGAAGGCTTCGTCTCCTTTCGTCGATCGGGCGCTGTTGGCTTGGCTGGCGTTTTTGGCAAGGCCGATGTGGAGGAAGGTTTCGGGATCTTGGAGGTCGATCGTGGCGATGTAGAGGGGGATGCCAGCGAGGGTGCGGTGGGTGACGGAGATGGGTTGGGCGGTGGGACGGGTGGGGGAGTAGGAG